>JAZSJF010000366.1:0-6955 GCA_045534195.1 Clostridia bacterium
GAAAATGTTATCAAAATGTGGAAAAAAGCATTAAGAGTAAATTAAAAAAGCGAGGTAAATATTATGGCTAATTTAGAAATTCTTACAAGCGGTTTCAAATCATTCCCGGGTTTTATCAGATTGCTTAACTGTACCCCGGTAGGTAAATTGTTTTCCGATGAATTTGTTATAAAGAATTTATACAAATTCAGAATGGGAAGAAAACTGGATCTTGACAATCCAAAAAGTTTCAATGAAAAACTTCAGTGGCTCAAACTTAATAACCGTAATCCCGAATATTCAAAAATAGTTGACAAAGCCACATTCAAAGACTATATTGCAGAAAAAGTGGGCGCAGAACATACTGTACCTACTCTTGGAGTATGGGAAAAGTTTGAAGACATTGATTTTTCAAAACTTCCTGACAAATTTGTGTTGAAGTGTAACCATGATTCCGGCGGACTCGTGATTTGTAAAGATAAATCAAAACTTGATATAGAAGCAGCAAGAAAGAAAATCAATAAATGTCTTAAGAGAAATTATTATTATTCTTCAAGAGAGTGGCCATACAAGAATGTTAAGCCTTGTATTCTTGCGGAAGAATATCTTGACCTTCCTGAGGGATTGGTAGAGTACAAAATTTTCTCTTTCAACGGTCAGGCGAAGGTAATAGATGTATGTATGGGTATCGCTCATACTATGAACAGAACAAATACTTTCTTCACAAGAGAATGGGAAAGAATCCCTATGCAGCAACTTCTTCCAAATGAAAAAGGCGATGTGGAAGCACCTGCAGAACTTCCGAAGATGCTTGAACTTGCAGATAAGTTATCTGAAGGTATCCCACAGGTAAGAGTTGACTTCTATGTGTACAAAGGAAATATCTATATCGGAGAAATGACATTCTTCCATAATTCAGGTATGCACAAAATCAACCCGTATGAATGGGATCTTAAACTTGGCGAATATGTAGACCTTGATTTGGTGAAGAAAAATAAATAACAATCAACAATTGTAGGGACCGACCTCCGGACGGTCCGCAAAGAAAACCTAACAAATTAAGATAAAATAACAAACAACAATTGTAGGGACCGACCTCCGGACGGTCCGCAAAGAAACCTAACAAATTAAAATACAATCAGGAGGTGTGATGTATGAAAATTTCTATACTGTTGTCATCCTTATCGGGTGGCGGTGCAGAGAGAGTAGTCTGCAATCTGTCCAATTATCTTGCGGATAAAGGACACGATGTAACAATTCTTACATTTTCTGCACAGAAGACCTACTACTTAAGTGACAAAGTAACACATATACCTCTTTATGATGATGTAAACAAAAAAGGAAATTTCTTAATAAAAAATATTACCCGTATATATAAACTCCGTAAATATTTTAAGAAACAGACTCCTGATGTGTATATGACATTTCTTCCTACACTTTCAAAAGTTATGCTTTCAAACAGAAAACTTATCAGATGTCCCGTAATTCTTGCAGAAAGGGCAGACCCTGCTACATATTGTACAACTGATAAAGACAAAGAAAAAATTGTAAGCCTGTTTTCAAAGGCGGATGCATATGTGTTTCAGACAGAGGATGCAAGAAAGTATTATAACGAAGTGTGGGGACTTAAGAAAGATTATGAAACCGTAATCCCAAATGCCATAAATGAAGAATTTATCGGTAAGGTTTATGAGGGAGAAAGAGAAAAGGTGATTGTTTCCGCAGGCAGAATGAACAGTCAAAAAAACTTTCCTCTTCTTATTAATTCGTTCAACAACATAAAAGACGAATTTCCTGATTATAATCTTTGCATATATGGCGGAGGTGCACTTCTTGAATCCAACAGGGAACTGGCGAAATCTCTCGGTATGGAATCAAGAGTGGAATTCCCCGGTTATGTGACAGATATCGGCGACAAAATCAAAAATGCATCTCTTTTTGTACTATCCTCAGATTATGAAGGTATGCCAAACGCCCTTATGGAAGCAATGGCAATGGGACTTCCCTGTATTTCTACCGATTGCCCTGTAGGAGGACCTAAATTCCTTATTGATGACGGGGTAAGCGGACTTCTTACAGAGGTTGGAAATGAAGCACAGATGACAGATGCAATAAGAAAAATGCTTTCTGATTATGACAAAGCACTTTCTATGGGAAAAGAAGCCACAAAAATAAGTGATACACTTTCACCTGACAGAATTTACGGTCAGTGGGAAAAGTTTATATATGATGTTGTGAAAGGCGGTGAAGGTAGTGAGTAATCTTAAATATAATTATGTTATGTTTGGCAATCCTGCCGACTTTATCCGTATTTCTCACGGAGATTTAAACAAGGTTGATTATGCGAAATATCTTATACGAAGAATAGATACGGATAATAAGTTGCTTACAAAACTTTATCAGATTCACACATCTCCTTCCACAAATAAATTTTTCAGATTGCCCGGGCAGAAATTCTGGAACAGATTTGCTTTTAAGGGTAAATTTAATGATGATAAGCCAATTTGTTTTATATTTAATCCCGGTTCAAAATGGGTAAAAAACGGGCTTATAGAATACCTGAGAAAAGCATATCCTGATTGCAAAATTGCATTTATTTGTGCAGATCTTGTGAAATATATCTGCAAAGGAATGGATTATCATAAATTAAGACCGGTTGCAGATGTTGCAGTATCCTTTGACCATAAGGACTGTGAAGAATATGGTATGATAAATTATCCTTTGCTGTATTCCCCTTATGATTTCGAAAAAAATACAGATATTTCCGAAAGCGATGTATATTTTGTAGGAAAAGCCAAGGACAGACTTGATGATATAATCTCTGCTTACGAAAAACTTCGCGATGCAGGACTTAAGTGTGATTTTTATATTACCGGGGTAAGGAAAGAAGATCAAAAATACCCCGATGAAATTACTTATGGAAGTCAGATGTCTTATGTGGAAAATCTAAATCATATAAGACAGACAAAAGCACTTCTTGAAATAATGCAGCAGGGCGGTCACGGATATACACTACGTACTTGCGAAGCCATTATGTATGACAAAAAAATGATTACAAACAATCCTGAAATAAAAAACGCGGTATTCTATTCTCCGGAAAGAATATCGGTATTTGAGGATGTGTCGGAAATAGATGCGGATTTTGTATTAAGAGAACCGCAAAAGGTAGATTATCAGTTCAAAGATAAACTTTCACCATTGAAATTTCTTGAGTTTTTGGATGAGAAATTCGCGTAAAAGATACTAAGTACATTTCGAAAGGAGCATAGCGGTGAATACTCATATACAACAATCACAATCAAAGACTAATTATTTTGCACTGTTTCTTGCTCTGTTCGCATGGCTTGATATGAAACCGTATTTTGTGTGGTCACAGTATAACCGGATTCTTTATACATTTAATACATATCTTACAGTGATTGCAACAATTCTTTTGTTTATTAAGTTTATGAACTATTCGGTTACAATACATACTCCCACACCTGTAAAGGAGAAGAACACTGTATCATTATCTCTTGTTTTTTCTTCGATGCTTATTGTGCTTATGTTTTTATATCAGGCGGGCTTTTCCGGAAGAGTATCAGGGACAATGCAGCCTTTTAATGCATTTATGTTCTGCAAATATTTTGGCATTATGTTATTTTGTTTCTGTGATAATTACACATTGAAAAGTGCTTTTGGTATAATGAAAAAGATATTTGCATTAAGCCTTATACCGGCGATATTTATATTTGTGTTGAAGCAGTTGGGGATGGACATTCCTTATTCAGTTATCAAAGCCGATGCCGGCAAAGAACTTACGGGACAGTCATATCATCTGTATTATGGTGTATGCACAATGCTTTCAAATTTCGGCGGACTCTTAAACAGACTTTGCGGTGTATATAATGAACCGGGGTTTGTCGGAACTGTTGGGGCATTGTTACTTGTTGCTGACAAAATAAACTTAAAGAAATGGGACAACATTGTTATATTTACAGCACTTTTGTTTACATTTTCTTTGGCATTTGTATTGCTTTTTTCAGTGGCATTTCTTATGTACAAACTGTATCAACTTAAAGACTCCAGAAGGTCTTTTGGTGCTATTGTTATGATTCTGTTCTTTATTGCGGCATACTTTATCTTTATGGAAATTCCGTTTTCAGACGGTTCCGATTTGCAGGAACTACAGTCGCGAATGGAGATTACCGAAGACGGACTTGTGGGGGATAACAGAATTGCAAGTTCCGATGCGGCGGTAAGAGAATATGACAGATTTATGGAAAGCGGTACCATGAATGTGCTTTTCGGTCATGGCAAAAGCACTATTAAGGAATATGGCGTAGATATATGGCAGGATGTTTGTTCATACAAGGAATTTATATACTATTTCGGATTTATCGGAATGTTTTTTATGGTGGCTTTTTTCATATGTGTGGTAAACACCAAGTACAAAAGAGTCAAGGGCGAGAATAAATGGAATATAATTGTGTTGCTTACAGTATTTATTGTATCAATTTATCAGAGATATTCAGTAACACACTTCTATTATCTTATGGTATTGCTTGGAGGTTGTGCAAATTTCGCACTGGGAGAATGCACAGAAACAGAGGGCGAGAAGGAGAAGAAAAATGCGGTCTAAAAATACACTCAAAAATATGATAGCATCTCTTTCCTATGAGATAATGCTTATTATCTTCGGTCTTATTGCGCCGAAACTTATTATAGATACATACGGCTCTGAAGTAAACGGTCTGTCTTCTACAGTTCATCAGATACTTCAGATACTCAACCTTCTTCAGGCAGGAGCGGTGGGAGCATCTATATTTCAGATGTTCAAACCCGTTGCAGATAAGGATTACAAGAAGATAAGCATCGTTCTTGACGCTTCCAGAAAGTATTTCTGGAAGATAGGCAGTGTATTCTTGCTTCTTATGTTTATCATAGCACCGGTAATGAGTCTGTCTACCGAATCTGATATATCGGTGTGGGAGCAGATTCTGGCTTTTATCATTCTCGGACTTAACGGAGCATTTTACTTCTTTTTCACATCCTGGTTTGATATACTGTTTTCTTCGCATCAGAAGAGATTTGTACTGTCTATCGCATCTATAATAGACAAACTTGTATACTACGGACTTCTTTTTGCAGTTATATTTATGAAACTGCATTTTTGCTGGATGTATGTGGTTGCCATGATTGGTACAATATCCAAAGTAGTATACCTTTATGTGATTTACAGAAAAGAATATAAGCCAAAACTCGTAAAAGTAGAAAAAGGCACAAAATTCAAAATTGCCAACAAAGGTTATCTTCTCTGCAATCAGATAGCCACCCAGTCGGTAGACAGTCTGCCTACAGTACTTATTACCGCTATGCACGGACTTAAGTTTGCCAGTGTATATGCAGTATACAATCTTGTGCAGACTACTATCAAGATGGTAGTGCGTACAGTTCAGTTATCTGTTTCCGAAGTTTTTGGAAATCTTGTGGTATCTGAAGACAGGGGAAAAGTAACAACGGTTTACAACCTTTTGGAATTTGTATTTTTTATAGCGGCAATTGTACTTTGTTCATGTGCTATGTTTCTCTTTATGCCGTTTATATCCCTTTATTCAAGAGGGTTTGATATAAGTTATATTTACCCTGTACTGGCAGTGGTGATAGTATCTTATGACTTGTTTTATTGTATGTATATGCCATGCTACACTCTTACCAATGTACTCGGCTACTATAAGGATACATACCTTGTGGCTGTTATTGGTGCGGCAGTTTCCGCGATTATAGCGGTTGGTATGGGATTTGTAGACTGGACGCTTATAATGCTTGGACCTGTTTTCTATTATGCAATATCCCTCGTTGTGAGAACTTATATTGCAAAGAAAAAGGTTGAATGGTTTGGTGTAGGAAGATTTCTTAGAAGAATTTTTGTTGTAATGCTTTCGATTGTCTTGTCATATCTTGCATCACAGTATGTGTATTCAAACGGATATGCAGCAGGCTGGATTGACTGGATAATCCATGCATTTGTATGCGGAATATCAGTATTGGTATTTGTAGGCATATATGTTTTGATTTTTGAAAGAAAAGAACTTAAACTTGTGCTTAAGTATGCAAAGGTAGTTCTTAAGAAAAAATAGATTTGAGTATGCAAAAGAGGTGTGTATTATGAAAGTGTTGGTAACAGGTGCAAACGGCTATCTTGGTCAGGGTGTTGTAAAGGCACTTCTTGATTTGGGTGCAGATGTTGTTGCGGCAGATTTTTCTATGGAAAATGTGGATGATCGTGCAGAAAAAGCGGCTTGTAATCTTTTTATGGAAGAAGATGTAAAAAAAGCCTTCGGAGATGTGGACGCAGTTCTTCATATGGCGTGGAGGGATGGTTTTGTACATAATTCTCTCAAACATATTGAAGATTTGCCTATGCACTATGCATTTTTGAGACGAATGGCAGATTCGGGAGTGAAGAAACTTTCTGTTATAGGCACAATGCACGAAATAGGATTCTTTGAAGGTTCCATCAACGAAAACACACCCTGCAATCCACAGAACCTTTACGGGATTTCCAAGGATGCATTAAGAAAACTTACATATGAACTCTGCAAAGAAAAAGAAATAGATTTTCAGTGGTTGAGAGGATATTATATTGTAGGTAATTCCGGGTTCGGCAATTCTATCTTTTCAAAGATTACCGCTGCAGAAAAAGAAGGAAAAGAAGAATTTCCTTTTACTACAGGACAAAACCAGTATGATTTTGTTGATTATCCCGATTTTTGTAAGCAGGTTGCCGCATCGGTGATTCAGAACAAGGTGAATGGTATCATAAATATTTGTTCCGGCAAACCTGAGAAACTTTGTGACAGAGTTGAAAGATTTATTGAAGAAAACGGATACAAAATCAGACTTGCATACGGAAAGTTTCCCGACAGACCTTATGATTCAAAGGCTGTATGGGCTGATAATAAAAAAATCTCTGAAATTATGTCTGAAATAAAAG
>JAZSJF010000238.1:0-3136 GCA_045534195.1 Clostridia bacterium
TCAGAAAGAAAGCCTGAGAGTTTCCTGGAAGCACCTCACAAACTTTCAAAAATAAAAAAAATATGATAAAATACAGAATGTAATATATATAAAGGGATATAATTATGACAAGAAAAGAAAAAGTATTTGGATTTATGAATGAAAAAGAATATGTGCCACTGATGTTTGAAGAACTGGTGGCTGTTCTTTGTGTGCCTGATGACAGTATAGATGAACTTAAGAACATACTGGATGAACTTATAAACGAAGGCAAAGTAATCAAGACAAAAAAGAAAAGATATATGGTATCTTCCGATGCAGGATTTGTAGGGGGATATTTCAGAGGTAATGAGCGCGGTTTCGGTTTTGTAATGAATGAAGGTCAGGAGGATATATTTATCCCGGCAGAATTCACTCACTCTGCAATGGATTCTGACAAAGTCCTTGCAAAAATCACCAAATCATCCTCAAACGGCAAGAGAGCCGAAGGCGAAATTATAAAAATTCTCGAAAGACACACAGACGAATTCGTGGGAAGATATGAAAAAAGCCGTAATTTCGCATTTGTCATCCTTGACAACCGCAGACTTTCCAAAGATGTATTTATATCAAAAAAAGATACAATGGGAGCAAAAGACGGCGATAAGGTAGTGGTAAAAATCACCAACTGGGGCGAGAAATCAAGAAACCCCGAAGGTGTTATTACAAAAATCCTTGGTTCAACGAAAGATGCGGGCGTAGATGTGATGAGCGTGATGATATCCTACGGCATCAGGGAGGAGTTTGACCAAAAAGTTCTGGATGAAACTGACAAAATCCAATCAGAAATATCCGATGATGAAATAAAAGGCAGAGAAGATTTCAGGCATCTTCCCATTATCACAATTGACGGCAAGGATGCAAAAGACCTTGACGATGCGGTATGTGTACAGGAAACCGATACCGGATATACTTTGTCTGTCCACATTGCAGATGTGAGCCACTATGTACGGGAGGGAAATCCTCTTGATAAATCTGCATTCCAAAGGGGTACAAGCGTATACTTTGCAGACAGGGTTGTACCCATGCTTCCGAAGAAATTGTCAAACGGTATCTGCAGTCTTAATCCCAATGAGGACAGACTCACTCTCTCCTGCGTGATGAAACTTGATAAATCAGGAAATGTAACTGACCATTATCTTACAGAGGGTATCATCCGCAGTAAAGAAAGAATGACTTATGAGGATGTAACAGAAATTCTGGTGAATAAGAACGAATCCCTACTGAAACGATATGAAATCATATCTGACCAACTTTTCCTTATGGAAAAACTTGCTATAATTCTTCGCAAAAAGCGTTTTTCAAAAGGCAGTATAGACTTTGACTTCCCCGAGGCAAAGATAATCCTTGACGAAAACGGGAAGGCTATAGATGTACAGAAGTATTCCACTACTGTGTCAAACCACATTATAGAAGAGTTTATGCTTATCACAAACAAAACCGTAGCGGAATTTCTCTTTTGGACAAACACTCCTTTTGTATACAGAATTCACGAAAAGCCAACTGAAGAAAAACTCCACAACTTCAATGACTTCATCGGCAATTTCGGATTTATGATAAAGCACAATTCTGATGACATTCATCCAAGTGAATTCAGCAATATATTAAACAAAATCAAAGGCACTGAATATGAGAGAATGATATCAACTGTTATGCTCCGCTCTCTCATGAAGGCGGAATATTCTCCGTCAAACAAAGGGCATTTCGGTCTGGCGTTTGACTACTATTGTCACTTCACATCTCCTATCAGACGATATCCCGATCTTATGTGCCACAGAATCATAAAGGAATTCTTAAAAGGTGAAATATCCGAAAAGCGCCTTAATGATCTGAAAGCAAAATGCGAAAAAACAGCAAAAGCATCAAGCGAAGCGGAGATAAATGCTCAGAATGCAGAAAGAGAACTGGAAGATATCAAAAAATGCGAATATATGCAGACAAAAATCGGCAAAAGATATCAGGGCATCATATCATCCGTTACAAACTTCGGTATATTTATTGAACTTGACAATACTGTTGAAGGTATTGTGAAAGTCATTGATATGAGGGACGACTACTATATTTATGATGAAAAAACCCATTCTCTTACAGGAGAATATTCAGGAAAAACATACAGAATCGGTGACAGTGTAAACATTCTCGTTGCCGGCATAAACAAAGATTACAAAGAAGTAAATTTCATTCTGGAGGACTGACATGGAAAAGGACAGCATTAAGTTGATAGCACAAAACAAAAAAGCATTTCACGATTTCTTTATAGAAGAAACCTTTGAATGCGGTATAGAACTTGTGGGCACAGAGGTGAAATCTCTTCGTGAAGGAAGAGTAAATTTGAAGGATTCTTATGCTTCCGTATCAAACGGAGAAGTGTATATCAAAAATATGCACATAAGCCCATACGAAAAAGGAAACATTTTTAACAAAGATCCCTTAAGAGAAAGAAAACTCCTACTGCATAAGTATGAAATACTTAAACTGGTAGGCAAAATCAAGGAAAAGGGCTATTCCCTTATACCTACAAAGGTGTATCTTAAGAACTCTCTTGTGAAGGTGGAACTTGCTCTTGCAAAGGGTAAGAAACTCTATGATAAGAGAGAGGACATTGCAAAGAAGGATGCGAAGAGGGATATAGATCGACGCATCAAACAATACAACCGGTAGAGATGTAAAATTTGACCGGAACGCAAAATGACAGGGGATACAACACATAGTTCTCTTAAATTTGTTATATTTTTTATTAGGTTGGAAATCATCGTAATAATCGATGATTTCCATATTTTTTGTCATTTTGCTACGAACAAGCCTCACCTCTCGGCGTATAAACATACGCCTTCGGGAGGACCTCGCTTTGCTCGGTTTCGTGTTGTCCGTTCCGCTCGAAATTTTCCTATCTCTACGCATTTAACACTTTTGCTTTGAACAAATATTCGTCTTCACAGTATCGCATACAGTTTCGACTCTATTTGTCCAATACATCACATTTTTTCTCTGCCTTCGGATGTAAAATTTGACCGGAATGCAAAATGACAGGGGATACAACACATAGTTCTCTTAAATTTGTTATATTTTTTATTAGGTTGGAAATCATCGTAATAATCGATGATTTCCATATTTTTTG
>JAZSJF010000442.1:0-2649 GCA_045534195.1 Clostridia bacterium
GTTTTTGCATAAGGATCAGCCGCTTTTGCCGCCTTAAACCACTCTATCATATCCTCTTTGCCTGTGACTTTCCATATTTCCGGATTGGTAACCTGCTCGTTGGCAACGTCCCAGGTAGAAATTTTGCCTTTGTATCTCTCACCGTATTTGGCAATGTGCTCACGGATGTATTTTTTCATAGCTTCACTATCGGACATTACCTGATCTACTACATCTGTCTGAATAAAGTCAGGTTTCCATACATACACGTGTCCACGGCAAGTAACGTTATTTTCTTCTATCCACTTAAAAGCTCTTTCAAGTAAGTCTTTCTTTGACTCAATATATCTTGCTTTGAGCCAAAAACTGAAGCCGGTATGATTAAACATACTGCGGAACTGGTCAAAAGCTGCTTTTTCATTTTCTTTGTCAAAATAAGCAACCGGAAGTGTTGCACCATGACGGAAGGCGTGTTCCTTCTGATTAATCTTAACTTCTGCATTAGGAATTACATTTCCTGATGCATCGGTGACAGTTACTTCCATTTCCGCTTTTCTGATTTGTTCGATACGTTCCAATGCATTTTTTCTCCACTGTGCATCTTCTTCCATACCGAGCCAAGTTGTTTTTTTGCTTGGGAATTGTGATTCATCAATATTTGAACCAAGATTATAAATCTGGAAATCAGCCAATTCAAGTGTCTGCTTTGCCTGACCAACCTGCACGCATACAGTGGCTTTGTTGGTACCGTCTATTGTTGCTTTTTTGATAGCATAACCGCTCATCCAACCAACAGTTGCAGGATGAGCGAAATTTGATGTAATCTGATATACATTTTTGTTGTCCCCAGATGGTCTTAATTTGGCTGCCAGACGAATATTACCTGTTTCATCATGTGACTCAATCGGCTTGACCTTATAAGTCATAAAAATAGTATCGCCTGTTTTGATAAGTCCTGTAGCGTCAAAGTCAATCCAGGCCTGAGTTGAATAAACAGTATCGCCTCTTTCTTTGACATTGATATGATATGCCTTGTCAAATTCTTCCCCTTCAACATCCACAACTTTACCTGAACCATTACCTTGTATTCTGGTATTTTTGTACCAGTCATCAGGTGTAATTTTTGTGCCTAATGTATCCTTTAGCTGATTGATTTCTTCATAGGTGTATTCCTTCACGCCCTCGTCTGCTGCAAAAACAAATGTTGACGGAGAAATCATACAAAGACACAAAATAATAGCAATAATTCTTTTTTTCATTTTTCTTTCTCCTTTTTATTGTTTATTTCAATTTAAAATCATAAGTTGCTACGCCTTTTGCAGGATACTCTCCGGCAAGAACCTCAAGAGTTGCATCTACGCTTTCTGTACTCTGCCCTCCAAATATAACATTCGGAATATGAGGGAGATTTTTTAGAACATGTGGATTTCCTAAATGTATCAACGAAGAAATCCTACCCGTTATCTGCATAGCCTCTATAAGATTTTCAAGCCGTCTTGTAAGATGCTCTCTGCCACAAAATGCTTTCATTTCTGAAAATGTAATAAATACAAGTTTGTCACAATCAAGTGTATCGTACAATGTCCTTTTCATTTCAAGCTGAGACGGAAACTCGTGGATTATCTTATAATTTGCATTTGGGAATAGTTTATTTATCTTTTTTACAATTCTTGCCGGCTGAAACCATCCTTCATTACTGAAGGTATCCACATCTACTTTCTCGTTTTCGAAAGATAGTTCCTGCTTTGATACAATTACAAAATAATGCTTTCCGTCACGAGATATTGTGTGCGGTATGTCCTTATCTGTTCTTGTATAAACGCCATTTTTGTTTATACTCTGAAACTCCTCGATATCATCGTCACTTAATTCAGTATCAACAGGCAACAATGTCACTTTGTGCTGTGCAATAAGAACCCTCTTTACTGCCTCATTCAGACACTCATCTGAAATAAGACCCTTTTCATATGCTTCTACACATTGACCGAACTGCTCCATGTTTGGTCTGGCATAGGGAAGTAACAAATCCACACCTGCACTTACCGAAAGTCCTTTTGACTCCATTTCTCCATACATAGCCTTAATGCTCATCATAGAAAGGGCATCTGTTATTATAATGCCGGCATATCCTTCATCTCTTATGATGTCAATAACCTTTTTTGAAAGTGATGCAGGATATTTGTCGTCTATATTGATAAATTTCTTGTGTCCTACCATTATACCATCAAGAAGTCCCTCGCCATTTAATCCGAGATAAGGTTTAAGATGTGTTTCAAACAAAGATTCTCTTGTATCATCAGAAACACTTTCTGCCATATGAGAATCCATATCCCCAACATCATTTCCACCCGGGTAATGCTTCGCCACACAGAGCACACCTCCATCATGCATTCCTCTGACCTGAGACATAGCAAGTTTTGTCACCTTGTCTGCATCGGTGCCGTAACAACGCATACTGCCATCTTTCAAGTCAACTACAGGGTTGCAGACCACATTATAGCCCATCTTACGCGCAGTGACACCCTTTGTCTTTCCAAATATATAGGCGTTTTTTTCTCTACCGGTAGTATCTACTGCATTGTGTTTTCCCACACGATATTTCCCTACACCGCTTTCGCCATCGGAATTACTCGCTCGCCCGCCATCAGCAAATAATCTTACTTTTTTTAG
>JAZSJF010000113.1:0-12215 GCA_045534195.1 Clostridia bacterium
ATACATTTTCATATAATTATTTCTACAAAAGAAAATCAAAGGAAAGCACTCATAAAAAGTGCTTTCCTTCCTTGAATAATGTTTAATTATCAATTTTATGATAGTCTTATCATATTATTCCCCGCCATTTTGCGGTATGGGGAATTTTTACATTTTTATTTTACAACAACTTCAAGAATATTGTCATACCCCTTGTGGAATGCCACCATAGTCTTCACTGTTTGACCATTTGCAGTAACAGTCACATCATAGTCACCATAGAAACCATTGATAGTTGCTTTACCTTCAGCATTTGTATTTGCCTTAGCATCTTTTGTCCACCATTTATTGTACACAAGGTCCTGATATACTTTACCTGCAGGCTTTAAGTTCCATTTGTCATCATAAATGATAGAGTGTGAAGCGGTAGAAAGACCGTCTACAAATCCCCACATAACAAATGATGTCATATTTGGCTCTGCAAATGCAGCAATCATTGTATCTCTTGTGTAGTTACCCTGAAGTGCGGTGTCGATTACTGAACAGGAGTATTCTGTTACCTGGATTTCCTTGCCGTATCTGTTACGGAGCATTTCGTAGAATTCAACCTGCTTTGTGGGAAGATAGAAGTCTCCGTCATAGTGTGACTGAATACCAAGACCGTCGAAGTCTACACCAAGTTCTACAAATCTGTCCATAAGTTCGATGTATTTTTCTGTAAGAACACCGTCATTTTCATTGTAGAAAAGTTTTGCATCAGGGAAATACTTTCTTGCATAGTTATAGTAGTTTACCCAGATATCGTCGCCAAAGTGCTCACTTTGTTTTGCGTGCATAAGAATTTCGTTGAGTACATCGATGTATTCAATGTCAAATTCTTTGAATTTCTCTGCAACATCTGCTACATGTTCTTCACAGAGTTTGAGGAAGAGTTCCTTGTCTGCATATACTTCATCTGTACACATATAATCAGGGAATCTGTTTGCTTCGTTTCCGCCGATACCCTGTTCACAAAACAGCATATGTCCTCTGATATATTTTGCACCCAGGTCCTGAGCAGTCTTAAGTTCGTTTTGTGCATTGCCGGGGCGTTTGATAAGGTTCTGCCATTTAAAGTTTGTAGTGTTTACAACAGAGTTGAAGTTTTCGGAGAATTTTGCTCTTAAATTTGCGTAAGTCTCTTTGCTGGTATCCGGAAAAGTACCTGCTACTGCAGTACCGAAGAGAAATTCGTGTTCAAACATATCAAGTTCTACTTCTGCATCAGGAATTACATTTCCGTTTTCATCTTTTGCGATTACTGTGAAGTCGCCTTTTCTGATTTCATCAATTCTCTTGAATGCATCTTTTCTCCACTGTGCATCAGGATTAAGATCTTCAAAGTCGACCTTTGTGCTGTCAGGGAACAATGTTACATCATAGTCTTCGCCAAAGTTAAGTATTTCTATACCGCCGATTTCTATTACCTGTTTGTAATATCCCGGTCTGATACCGATATCTGTAGCATCTTCTTTTCCGTAGAATGGAAGATATATGATAGTCCAGTCTTTTGTAGCAGGGATTTCTGTGAATATTGCTTTTTTGTAGGTTTCGGGATGCTGTACCTGGATTTTGATTTTTCCGTTTCCGTTTCCGTCTCCGCCTTCTACAAGTCTTATTCTGAATGCCATAAGCATTTTTTCTTTTGCTGATATACCTGCACCTTTTTCCTTTTCAGGTGTTGCATTTGTATATACGATAAATTTTGCGTCCTTTTCAGGTGGTTCAACACATGTAATCTGAAGTGCTTTGTCAAAAGCCTGACCTTCAATATCTATTACTTTGTATGAGCCGTAAGCCTGTGCGTCTTTCTTTACAGGAACAAGTTCATTGAAGAAATCCTCTGTAGAACACACAAGTGTGCCGTCTTTTTTAAGTGTAGCATATGCTGCTTCCTGGTCTTCGATAGAAACACCTGCGAAGTGCATAATATCGTCATATGATGATGATTTTTCAAATGTTGTCGGAACAGGTCTGTGAAAATCGGATTTGAGTTCTGCAAGTGCTTTTTTTGCACCTGAATTGATGATAACTGTCTTTGTGGAATCTTCCCAAGCCACATTACAGCCCAATGATTCTGAAATAAACCTTGCAGGAACCATTGTTCTGCCTTCTACGATTGTTGCGGCAACATCAAGAGTGGTGTCTTTGCCGTTAACACTTGCAACATTGTTGCCAATCTGCAATACAATCTTTACATCGCCTTTTGTACCTGTAACTGTTTTTGATGCATCGTCCCAGTTGATATCCGCGCCCAATGCTTCAAAAATACCTCTCATAGGAACCAGTGTTCTGCCGTTCTGTATAACAGGCATAACATCATAGTTCTGAACTTTTCCGTCAATTGTAACATTGATTCTTGCATCGGCAAATACAGTTGTCATAGACAAAATCATCACAATTGAAAGAATCATACTGATAACTTTTTTCATAAAATTACCTCCTGATAATTACTTTGTAATTTGAGTATAACAGAAAAGTTTCATATTTTCTTCATCAATATTGATGAGTTTTATAAAAAAACGTTTCAAATATTGATATGCTATTTCAACTTTATAACCGACGGAATTTCAAATGTTGCGCTATCCACTTCCTCTTTTGAAGGAATGGAGGTGGAAGCACCTTTCTTTCCTATTACAATGGTGGAAATCTTTGTGGCATTGGTTATACATTCAAACAGACTGCAACCTTCTGTATATTTGGAAGAAAAACCGCCTATGAAACTGTCGCCTGCGGCAGTAGTATCCACCACATTTGTCTTTACAGGCGGCTGGAGATATATTTCATCTGCGCAGTTAAATACACTGCCCTTTGAACCGAGAGTGATTACTGTCTGTTCTATCCCCATATTTTTTATGTCCTCAATGGCTTTTATGTAGTCCGCTTCACATTCCAGTTCATATCCCAGAAGTTCAGCCGCTTCGTGTCTGTTTGGCACAAATATATCTGTATATCTGATAAGTTCCTCGGGAATTTTCTGCATTGGTGCAGGATTCAAGAGCACCTTTGCATTGTGTTTTTTCGCCATTTTTGCCGCATATATATTTGTCTGTTCGGGAATTTCGAACTGAAGTATTACAATATCCGCGTTTCTGAACTTTTCTTCTTCTTTGTCGATTATCTCCGGTGTGAGAAGTCCGTTTGCACCCTTTTCGAGTATGATGAAGTTATTCCCGTTGCATACCGTAATCTGTGCAACTCCGCTTGAACCTTCAACGGTGTGAACCCCTGATATTTCTACGCCTGAGGATAAGAGATTTTCTTTCAGGGTGGAAGCATATACATCGTTACCCACACATCCTATCATGGATACATCCAGTCCCAGACGGGCTATGGCACATGCCTGATTTGCACCTTTTCCTCCGCATACGGTCATAAAACCCAGACCGTTTATGGTTTCGCCGAGTTTCGGTATGTATGGAGTGTTCATAACCATATCCATATTTATACTGCCTACTACAAGAATGTTTTTCATATTACTTTCTCCTTAAAAATATTGTATTTTGTATCAAAAACTATTGCATTTAACAAAACCTTGTGATATAATATCCACCGTACAAAAAATGAATACGGCCCGTTGGGCAAGCGGTTAAGACGGAGCCCTCTCAAGGCTCAATCACGAGTTCGATTCTCGTACGGGTCACCAGAAAAAAGCATCGACTTTGTCGGTGCTTTTTTCATCGATATAAATCTCTTGCGAGATTTTCGATATGCCATAAATGGCGCGATATGTGCTGACGCACTCGATATGTTGCCTTTGGCAACGAGAGATTTATATCATATCGAGTTTGAGCCGGGCGAAAACATATCGATTTTGTGAAACAAAAATATCGTGCAGACAGAGTCTGCATATCGCTGAAAACACAACTTACACAATCCCCGTCTTGATAAGTATCTTAAGTTGATTAAGTGCCTTTGCTGTTCCCATAACTGTTGACAGTTCGGGTTCCTGGGCTTTGGTTACCTTCAGACCGGTTTCATATACAATCAGTTCGCCAAGACCTTTTAAGTTTGCACCGCCGCCGTCAAGGATGATACCGTTCTGTTTTATTTCGAGCATCAGTTCCGGCGGAGTATCGGATATAAGGTCTTTTATCATATTTATTATTTCATCCACAGGTTCTTTGAGAAGTTCTTTCATTTCTTCCCCTGTGATTACCTCTTTTGAAGGGAGTGCCGTATACAGACTTCTTCCTGAGAGTTCTGCCGACAATTCACTTTCCAGACTAAACACATTGCCTGCTTCGATTTTTGCTTTTTCCGCACTGTTTTTACCGATGAGAAGTCCGTGCTTTTCTCTCATATATTTCATAATTTTTAAGTCAAATTCATCTGTGCCGGTTTTGATTGTTTCAAACACGGGAGTAGTCCCCAGTGTGACAACTGCCGCTTCGCATATACCTGCGCCTATTGATACTATCATCCAGGCAGAAGGGTTTGATACATTTATTCCGTTTCCGATTGCTACTGCAACGGGTTTTTTTATTATATACGCCTTTCTTGCACCGGCGTGAAGCACCATATCCAGAAGACATCTTTTTTCTATTTCCGTATGGTCACAGGGAATACTGAGCATAACGGTTGACCCTTTGATTGTGCCGAATCCAATGGAATCCAGAATATATTTCATCAGAAGTCTTGCGGCTTCTATATTGTCTATTGTACCGTTTTTTACAGGGTGAATAATGGCGATTTTGTCATTTACTTTACCTGTCATATTTTTTGCTCTGCTGCCAATGGCTATTACTTTGCCGGTTTCTTTGCTTACTGCAATGCATGACGGCTGATTGAATGTGACACCTTTTCCCTTTATATGCACCTGTGTGGTACTTGTGCCGAAATCTATGGCGATGTCATACGCTTTGATAAGTGACATAACCCACCTCCCCAAAAATTCATACATATTTATTATATAAATTTTTTCAATCAAAATCAAGTGTTTTTCCATATCTTTGTGATGTATTTTGTCGCAAAGTAACACATTTTGACACCTTACATAAAATATCATTAGAGAAAAATTATCCAAAATACGAAAGGTTGTTGTACAAATGTATGTTTTTGTTTTTGCATCTCTCACCACTGTTTCAAGAGTGAGATTCTATATAAAAAATAAACTCGGAATAAATTTTGACACCGACAGAGTGTCATCTTCTCCGCTTGTGCCCGGGTGCAGTTGGGGACTTTTTGTGCCTGAATCAAAAAAGGATACGGTGCTTATGATAATAAAAGAACTTAATGTAAATCTTCTGGGAGTGTATGAAGAAAAAGAACTTTCGGGAGGCGGCAGAAATGGTATATCTTGATAATTCCGCCACTTCCTTAAAAAAGCCCCTGACGGTATTCGAAGCGGTAAACGACTGTATGATGAATTACGGCGCAAATCCCGGAAGAGCGTCGCATCATCTTGCAAAAAAACTTCAGGAAAAAGTCTATGAGGCAAGAGAGGATATCAGTTCTTTTTTTAATATTCCCAATCCTCAGCGACTTATATTTACATTCAACGCCACAGATGCTCTTTCCACTGCAATTCTGGGCTTTTTGTCAGAAGGTGACCATGTGGTCACATCTCCTATGGAGCATAACTCGGTTCTTCGCCCTCTTTATTTTCTCAAATCAAAAGGTGTGGAAAGTGACATATGTTCCGCCGATGTATACGGCAGAGTAAGGTGGAAGGATATAGAAAAGTGTATAAAGCCAAATACCGCTCTGTGTGTACTGATACACGCCTCAAATGTATGCGGAACAGTTAATGATATCAGAGAAATCGGTTATGAACTTAAAAAAAGAAACATAATATTTCTTGTGGATGCATCTCAGAGTGCAGGTGCAACGGAAATAGATGTGTTGAGGGATAATGTGGATATACTTGCCTTTTCGGGACACAAGGCACTTATGGGGCCGCAGGGTACGGGTGGATTGTATGTGAGGGAGGGAATAGACTTAAGACCTTTGAGATTAGGAGGAACGGGAAGTTATTCTCTTGATATTTCCCAACCATCAGAATACCCTGACAGACTTGAGTCAGGTACTCTCAACGGTTGGGGTATAGTGGGCCTCGCCGAGGGAGTTAAGTTTATAAAGCGTACGGGAATACACAATATTTCTTCCTATGAAAGGCAACTTACAGGCAGATGCCTTGAGAATCTTTCTGTGATAAAAAATCTGAGTATAACAGGCTATATGTCCACTGTGTCAAGACTTGGTGTGATATCTTTCACATCACCAAAAATGAATCCGGATGCCATCGGGGGAATACTGGATAAGAAATACGGAATTGCAGTCCGTTCAGGATATCACTGTGCACCTCTGTCCCACAAAATCCTTGGAACAGAAGACGGTGGGACAGTAAGAATAAGTATCGGATGCTTCAATACCATGCATGAAATTGACTGTGTGTCAAAGGCTTTGTCGGATATTCTCAGATAATTATAGTACCTGTTCATAAAAAGTATTTGCAAAAGTATATATAATGGTGTATAATATCTTTGATTAATGTACGGGAGGAAAAACAAGTGGTAGATTTTTTTGCAGTATTTCTCAGAAATTTGCAGACAATAGGAATTATGGATGTTTTTGATATCCTTATAGTTGCACTTCTTGTTTTCAGTGTGATAAAGTTTGTGAGAGAAACCAAAGCGGTAAATCTTATAAAGGGTATCGTTTTTCTTGTGGTGATAATGTACATCTCAGGATGGGTGAATCTCAATTCCGTAAACTTTATTCTGGCAAAGACTCTGGAAGTGGGACTTATTGCCATCATAATCGTATTCCAGCCGGAATTAAGGCGTGCGCTGGAAAAGATGGGTAACAGTTCTATTTCCAGGATTATACATGATTCGGAAGAGGATGAAACTCCTTTTTCATCAATGATTACCGAAGCGGCAATCAATCTTTCTTCTACCAGGACAGGTGCGCTTATAGTTGTGGAAAGAGAAGTGAAACTCAATGCGGCTATAGACTCGGGTATTGAAATGAATGCAGAGATTTCAAGAGAACTTCTTGAAAACATCTTTGTACCCAATTCACCTCTCCATGACGGTGCAGTGATAATAAGCGAAGGCAGGATAAAGGCAGCAGCCTGTGTGTTGCCTCTTTCTACTGCAACAGACATATCTTCCAAATACGGTACAAGACACAGAGCGGCAAAGGGTGTTTCTGAGATATCCGACTGTATTGCAGTGGTAGTGTCGGAAGAAACCGGCAGAATTTCCGTTGCAGCAGAAGGTGTGCTCAACTACAATCTGACACCTGATGAACTTAAGGAATATCTTTCATTCAACGAAACTGATGAAAACAACGGTGATAAATCCACCAAGGACAAACTTATGGATTGGCTGGTGAAAAAGAAATGAGTGAATTAGTCAGAAAAAACTGGTTTTTGCTTCTGGTGTCCCTTCTTGCATCAATAATAATCTGGATATATGTATCTTATGTTGTGAACCCGGAATATGTGGACAAAATAACCAATGTACCGGTGGTGTTCAACAATCAGTCGTCCGATTTTGAAAGCGGGAAACTGCGTATAATTGAATCCAACTGTGACAGTATTACAGTACAGGTGAAAGGCAACAGAAAAGATGTTGCGGCAATCAGAAGAGATGATGTGGTAGCCAATGTGGATATGATAAGCGCCACTAAGTCAGGTAAATACAGATTGGATATTACAGTTTCTTTTGGTGTTGACGGTATTTCTGTGTTGCAGAAAAATCCGCAGAAATGTGAAATTGTAGTGGATGATGTGGTGGTTGAAGAAAGAGAAATCGGAGCAAAACTCAACGGTAATCTTATGGAAGGTTTCTATATCAACGGCGAACCTGATATAAATCCCTCAAAAGTAAAAATCACCGGACCGAAAACATATGTAAACAGGATTTCCCATGCAGAAGCCATTGTAAATCTTGACGGAAAAGACGCGGACATAAGAATGAACTCCCGTATACGTCTTGTGGATGTGGCAGGTAATGAACTTACATTCGGCGGCAAAGAAACAGACCTTCCTGATGTGAGTGTGGATATAAGTGAAGCAAATGTACATTATGCTGTATCCAACAAAAAGGAAATAGAAATTTATCCCGATCTTAAAAACAAAAATAATATTGACACATCCGGTATTACCTGGAAAGTCCTTACAGACAGTAAAGTGACTATATGGGGCCCGGCAAATACTGTAAAGAATATAGACAAAATCCTTACGGAGCCTATTGATGTTTCGAATATATCCGAAGGTCAGGAAACAGAACTGAGGGTAATCATTCCGCAGGGAATAGAAACGGACATCGATACCAAAAAGGTGAAAATCAGGTTTAACGTAAGTGAAAAATAAACTAAAGCGGGTATAATCCCGCAATGTCTTTAAGAAAGGCGGAATTTATATGGGTAGATTATTTGGTACAGACGGTGTAAGAGGTATTGCAAACAAGGAACTAACTGCGGATCTTGCTTTTAAACTCGGTCAGGCAGGGGCAATCGTTCTTACAAAGGCAACAAACAGCAAGCATCCTAAGATTATCGTGGGAAAGGACACAAGAGTATCAGGCGATATGCTCGAAAATGCACTGGTGGCAGGTTTTCTGTCTGTAGGTGCATATGCATATATTGCAGGATATATTCCTACTCCCGCCATTGCATATCTTACAAGAGAGTATGGTATGGATGCAGGTGTTGTGATTTCGGCATCACACAATTCATTTGAGTTTAACGGAATCAAATTTTTCTCAAATGAAGGTTACAAATTAAGTGACGAAATCGAAAATGAGATAGAAGAATACATCCTTGACGGCAAGGAACTTCCACCTCTTCCCGAAGGAGAAGGTCTTGGAAAGATTATCAATTGCCAGACAGGTCTTCGTGATTATGTTAATTTTGCAAAAAAGACAGTGGGAGTTACATTTGAAGGAATGAAAATTGCTCTCGACTGTGCAAACGGTGCAAGTTTTGAATCTTCCAAACTTGCTTACAAAGAACTTGGTGCAGATGTTGTAATGATAAACAGTGTGCCAAACGGTATCAATATAAACAAAGACTGCGGTTCCACTCATATAGAGGGACTTCAGAAATTTGTTGTGGAACAGAAATGCGATCTTGGATTTGCCTATGACGGTGATGCGGACAGAGTTCTTGCCGTTGATGAAAACGGTGAACTTGTAGACGGCGACAAGATGATGGCAATATGCGCTATTGCCTTCAAAGAAAAAGGTATATTGAAAAACAATACCGTAGTTGCAACCGTTATGAGTAATCTGGGATTCTTTAAGGCTCTTGAAGCCAATGGTATAAGTTATGAGATGACCAAAGTCGGCGACAGATATGTACTTGAAAATATGCTCAAAAACGGTCATATTATCGGCGGTGAGCAGTCAGGACATATCATACTTACAGATATCAACTCCACAGGCGACGGACTTGTATCAAGTCTTCAGATTGCCCAGATTGTGAAGAATTCAGGGAAGAAACTTTCCGAACTTGCAGGTGTTGTAAGAATTCTTCCCCAGACACTTGTCAATATCAAAGTAAAGAACGAGTGCAAAAAGACTTATATGGATGACGAAGTCATCAAAAAAGCCATAGAAGATATAGAAAAAGAATTTGATTCAAACGGAAGAGTCCTCATAAGACCTTCAGGTACAGAGCCTCTTATCAGAATTATGATAGAAGGTGAAGACCAGCAGGTTATAGAAAAGAAGGCAAAAGAACTTGCCGCAATTATGGAAGAAAGACTCTCTTAAAATATTTCATCTAAGTGAAAGGATTCAGAAAGAGATTATGAAAATGTGTACAGTGTGTCAAAAAAACCCTGCGGTTGTTTTTGTCACAAAGATGGAAGGATTAAACAGAATAAACGAAGGATACTGCCTTAAGTGTGCTCTGGATAAGGGTATCACTACCAAGGACCAACTTGCCGAGCAGATAGGTATGACACCTGATATGCTTGATGAGATGCTTGAAGGAGGCGCTCTCAATCTGGGAGGATTTGATCCCGGTGAACTTATGGACAGTTTCCAGGAGTTTCTGCAAGGGTCAAACCTTATGGAAATGGCGTCTGATATGACAGATGATGAGGAAGATGAGGAAGAAACATCCGACAAGTCATCTTCAACCGAAAAAAGGGGAAAAAAGACTGCAAAAAACGAAAAGAACAAAAGAAAAGCCCTTTCAAACTTTGGTGTAAATCTTACAGACAAAGCAAAGAAAGAACTTCTTGACAAGGTTGTAGGCAGAGAACGTGAGATAGAAAGAACTATCCAGATTCTCAACCGCCGTACCAAAAACAACCCTGTTCTCCTTGGTGCGCCCGGTGTAGGTAAGACTGCTATTGCAGAAGGAATAGCACAGAGAATAGTATCAGGCAAAGTTCCCGAAAGACTTGTAGATGCAGAAGTTTATCTTCTGGATATGTCAAGTGTTGTGGCAGGTACTCAGTACAGAGGACAGTTCGAAAGCAGAATGAAAAGCATCATAGAAGAGGCAAAAAGCGGAAATATCATTCTTGTGATAGACGAAATTCATTCCATCACCAAAGCAGGAGATGCTGACGGCGCAATGAATGCGGGAAATATTTTAAAACCTGCTCTCTCCAAAGGAGAAATCCAGGTGATAGGCGCCACTACTCCTGACGAGTACAGAAAGTATATACAGAAAGATGCAGCACTTGAAAGGCGTTTCCAGTCTGTTATGGTGGATGAGCCTTCAAGAAAGGATACATTGAGAATCCTTACAGGTATCAAGGAATATTATGAAAACTATCATAATGTTACCATAGCAGAAGAAGTGCTCAAGGATGTAATTGACCTTTCCTGCAAATATATTTCAAACAGATTTCTGCCCGATAAGGCAATAGATATTATTGACGAAGCCGCTTCAAAGATAAATATCGAAAATCCTTATTCAGAAAAAATCATTGCTCTTGCAAAAGAGGCAAAAGAACTTGGTTTTGAGATAGAAAAACTGGAAGAAGATACAGAGAATGTTCAGTTTGAGGAAATTGCCAGACTGAAAAGTGAAAAATGCAGAAAGGATTCTGAAATAGAAGAACTGAGGAAACTTCAGAAACAACAGACAGTTACCCTTACCGATGTGGCAAAAGTAATTGAACTGTGGACATCCATTCCCGTTGACAGTATCAAACAGTCTGACAGAGAAAAACTTATTAATCTTGAAGACAAACTTCACGAAAGAGAAATAGGTCAGCACAATGCCGTAGAGGCAGTGGCAAAAGCGGTAAGAAGAAACAGAATGCTCAGACGAAGCAAAAAAAGACCGGTTTCCTTTATGTTTATAGGGCCTACAGGTGTAGGCAAGACCGAACTTGTAAAAGCCCTTGCAGAAAGCCTTTTTGACGACGAATCTGCACTTATAAGACTGGATATGAGTGAATATATGGAGAAACACGCCGTTTCAAAAATTATCGGCTCTCCTCCGGGATATGTAGGATATGATGAAGCGGGACAACTTACCGAAAAGGTGAGAAACAAGCCGTATTCGGTAATACTTCTTGATGAAATAGAGAAAGCCCACCACGATATATTCAACATTCTTCTTCAAATTCTTGATGACGGAAGAATAACTGACAGTCAGGGCAGACTTGTGAACTTTGAAAACACTATTATTATTATGACATCCAATGCAGGAACAAGTGTAGGTTCAAACAGTATGGGATTCAATCAGAGTACAGTATCCGGAATCAGCGCCAGAATAGACAGCGCTGTCAAAGAAATATTCCGTCCTGAATTCTTAAACAGAATTGATGAAATAATTGAATTCAGTGAACTCAGAAAGGATGAACTTATAAAGATAGTTGATCTGATGCTCAAAGATCTTGTATCAGAACTTGAATATATGGGAATGAAGTTTGCTATCACCGAAGATGCAAAGAAAAAGATTATCGACAATTCCTACAATCCGAAATACGGTGCAAGACCTATCAGAAGAGAAATTCAGAAATCGGTGGAAGATCCTATTACCGATGCACTTTTTGTCACAGAACAGACGGAAGGTAAGACAGTTTCTGTCAAGGTAAAGAGTGACAAAATCTCTGTGGAAATCAAATAAGGTATAATAAAAAAGGGCGTGTCTCAATAAGTGATTTTTCACTAAATTGAGGCAACGCCCTCTTTTTCTGCCTAAAATGTGGATAACTTTTAGATATTCCATTAATTTTTGGTACACAAAGTAAAGCTCGTTGTTTTACGAACTCTTTG
>JAZSJF010000396.1:0-1889 GCA_045534195.1 Clostridia bacterium
AAGTTTGCCGTCTGTATCTGTAAAAGTGATTACATTCTCCGATACAAGATAGTTTTTGTTTCTCACATACAAGTCATATTCTTCAAACTTACTCATCTTAAACTGAGAATAACCGTATTTTTTGTATAATGATCTCATTTTAAAAATGGCTATTTCATCATTTTTCAAAACTGAATAATTAATGCTCATTGGTTTTCCTCCGTGGTGTTGATTTTTTCAAGTACATTTTTGTAACCGCCGCCTCCGTATACAAGACATCTGTTTACTCTGCTTATAGTTGCGGTACTTGCACCTGTTTTTTCACATATTTCATTATAACTTTTACCCTTATCAAGCATCATAGCCACTTCGAATCTCTGACAGATATCCATAAGTTCCTTTACAGTAAAAATATCTTCGAAGAAATCTTTGCATTCCTCCTGGGATTCAAGACACAGAACTGCTTTATAGAAGTTTTCTGTTTTGTTAAAGTCAAATTTTTTCATAAAAATACCGCCTTTCGCTTTAGCACTTTACTATGTTAACACAATAAAATGAGAAAGTCAACCTCATTTTGGTATAAAAGCATACATTATATGTAGATGAGGGCAACTTTCTCTGTATTTTTATTTATACGATTTATTTCACATCAATCTGGCACATTTTCATTGTAGTTATTGCCGCATTGTGCGACTCAGGCGTTACACCGGCACAGGCTTTCTCCCAAAGGGTGATTTTTACTTCGGGAAAGTTCGCCTTAAGTATAAGAGCATTTGACACAACACATATATCGGTGCAAAGTCCCATAATCTCTATCTCGATATCGGATATATCATATTTCTCACTGATTATCTCCGCAAGGTCCACAGAGCCGAATGTTACCTTTTCTACCGGTTCAAATCCTTTTTTGCAAAGGGCATCCATTATCCTATCTTCTATCTGCCAGCCTTCGGTATCTTTGACACAGTGCACAACGGGAAGATTCTTTCCTTCGAGAGTATCGGGATAATCTTCAAAATGTGTATCATAAGTAGCAAAAATATCTCCTTCAAATTCATCTATTATCCTGACCGCTTCATCCACTGTTCCTTTGGCTTCTTCTGTACCAAGAGCACCGGTAATAAAATCATTCTGCATATCTACAACAATAAGTATTTTTTTCATCAATTTATCTCCCCTTATCTTTTTTTGACAGTACAGATTCTTTCCATATCATACTGTCTTATAAATTCATTCACATCTGAATTAATATCAAGATATTCACACATTATAAGAGCCGCCGCCCTTGCATCACTTCCTGCATTATGGTGATCCAGATCAAATCCGAGAAGATAACACATTGTGTCAAGTTTATGATTGGGAAAATCAGGCATAAGTCTTTTTCCCATTGTACAGGTACAGGCATAATCAACCTTTTGTTTCCAGTTTATACCGTACGCCCTCAGGCACTTTCCAAGAACACTCATATCAAACTGAGCATTATGTGCCATAAGTAACCCTGAAGAAAAAAGAGGCTCAATTTCTCCCCACAATTCTCCGAATGTCATCTTGTCTTCAACCATCTCAGGTGTTATACCAGTAAGTTCTATATTAAACGCATCAAACTCACATTCGGGATTTACAAGATAATATTTCTCTTCTGCAATCTCACCGTTCTCTATAACAGAGATACCGATTGCACTCATTCTGTTATTGAAATGATTTGGTGTTTCCACATCAAATACTATAAATCTGTTCATCATTTATCTTCCGTTTCTGTTATAAAATCAAAAAATCATAATTACACCGAAAATTATCATTCCGATATACACAATCTGTTTAAGCCGTTGTGCATCAAGCATATAAAATACCTTTTTGCCAACAAAGTTTCCTGCTATACATCCCACAAATCCAATAATGGTAAAAATCAA
>JAZSJF010000339.1:0-1954 GCA_045534195.1 Clostridia bacterium
ACAGAAACAAAAAAGACACCCTGACGGATGTCTTTTTTTGTTTGGCTGGGATAGAAGGACACATATTGCTGCGCAATCTGTATGGCTCGACGACCAAAAAGTGATACTTTTTGGTACCCGTCTCACCGCTGTTCGCTAAAAACAATTATCAATTGTTTTTTTATCGCTCGCACCTTCTCAAGGTTCGAGTCCTTCTCAAATTAACAGAAACAAAAAAAGACATCCTTATGGATGTCTTTTTTCTATGGCTGGGATAGAAGGACTCGAACCTCCGGAATGTCGGAATCAGAATCCGATGCCTTACCAACTTGGCTATATCCCAATAAAGTATTCGTTTGCAACAAATAGTATTTTACAACAAAAGTATCAATAAGTCAAGAAAAAAATAAAAAAATTTTTAAATTATTTTCAGAATGTCCCATATTCTGCATTATATAGGGGTTTTTGGCTATTTGTAATATAAATTTAATTTGAAATACACACTCATTATGCTATAATGTTATTTGGATGAGTATGTAAACAACATATGTAATTATTTTTCATAATAAGAGGTGTATTCTTATGAGAGGAAAAAGAGAAGCAAAGAAAAAATCCAATAAAAAGAAAATTTGGGCAGTATTGCTTGTGACTTTTCTTGTTGCAGTGATAGTCGCGGTGTCTACATTCGGTATATTTATGCTTAATGTGGCAGATGATGAGTTTCTTGACACGCTTAGCGGAATGTCACTTAAGATGAATTCGGTTTTGTATGCCAAAAATTCTGAAACCGGTAAATACGAGCCTTATGAAATGATTTTGTCAGAAGAGGACCGTACCTGGGTAGAAATTGACAAAATTCCTCTTCATATGCAACGTGCTATGGTTGCAATTGAAGATGAGAGATTTTATTCCCATAACGGTGTGGACATAAAGAGAACTACTCTTGCTGTTATAAAGGAACTTACCGGAGGATCAAGTTTTGGCGGTAGTACCATTACTCAGCAGCTTGTAAAAAACATTACAGGTGACAAAGAACACACAAGAGGCAGAAAGGTAAGAGAAATTGCCAGAGCAATTGCCGCAGAACAGAAACTTTCCAAAAATGAAATACTGGAAATGTATATGAATACTATTTATCTGGGACAAAACAGTTATGGTGTGGCAAGTGCGGCAAGGACTTATTTCAATAAATCTGTCAGCGATTTGTCACTTGCAGAATCTGCATCTATTGTAGGTATCACACAGTATCCTGCATTGTATGATCCTATTTCAAATCCTGAGGACAATCAGAAAAGAAGAAATATAGTTCTTGATAAAATGTACGAACTGGACTATATTACCAAAGAACAGTGTGAAGCCGCAAAGAGTGAAAAACTTGAATTTGTAGGCAAGAACAGTGAAAAGAGTTATAATAACGTAACTTCATATTTTACCGATCAGGTGTTTATGGATGTTGTACGTGACCTTATGAAAGAAAAGAACTACACTGAGGTATATGCTACTCAGATGGTAGAAAACGGCGGACTCAAAATCTATGCAACAGTGGACACAAAAGTTCAGTCTGCCATGGAAAAAGCATATACAGATGACAAAAACTTTGTCGGCTCTCAGGAAAACGGTACTCAGTCTGCAATGGTGGTATCAGATCCCCATACAGGAGAAATCAAAGGTATTGTAGGCGGCAGAGGCAAAAAAACCGCTCCGAGAGTTTTGAATCGTGCAACACAGACGTACAGACAGCCGGGCTCTTCATTTAAACCCCTTGGTGTGTATGCGCCTGCTATTGATACAGGCACAGTGAATCCTTCTACTGTAGTAGATGACAAGCCTTTGCAGGTGGGAACATGGAAACCCAAGAACTCCGGCGGCGGATTCAATGGCTCTATGACTGTAAAGACTGCAATTACCAAGTCACAGAATATGCCTGCAATCAATATTCTTGATGCAGTAGGTATAGATAAGTCATACAAATATG
>JAZSJF010000464.1:0-3561 GCA_045534195.1 Clostridia bacterium
TGTGAAAACATAACTGTGGGAGAAAACAGTCCCGAAAAGTGTATGGAAACCATCTCGGTACATACGGAACGGTTGATGAAAAAATTGCAAAAAATCAACTTTTCGATAACTTTATTTTTCATTATTAAAAAAAGCATCTATTTTTTCCTTTGCAATTCTTTCGTTACAATATACAAAATTGAATTCACCTGTAATAATCATATCTTCAACTTCAAACGAGGCTAAATTATTTCTGCTTTTCACAACAGGTTCATAACCAAATGTTATTGCTCCGGTTTCACTTACTATATCACAAATTACCGAAAAATTACTGCTTGATGAATGACTCAAAAAAAAGTCAACAGAAAACCCTTTATCACCCAAAGCCTGTTCAAATATCCTTCTTGTTCCCGATCCCTTTTCTCTTAAAACAAGTCTTTGTTCGAATATATCACTGATTTTTACTTTCTTACCGGCAAAGGGGTGTTTGTCAGAACATATTCCTACAAAACGTTCATTTTTCATAAGATGATAACCATACCTGCTCTTGTCAAAAACACCCTCAATTATCGCAAAATCTATTTCTGATGACTCTATCATAGAAAGCAGAACGGCAGTATTATCAATATACAGTTCCAGTGAATGCGAAGGATTATTCAAATATTTGCAAACATCAGACACAATTACAAACTCCCCTATTGTTTTTGTGACTCCTATTTTCAGGCACACAGGCTTATCAAATAAAAACCGCATGGATATTTCTTTTTCCTCTGCTATGATACAATCAATGTGTTTTTTCAGCATTATGGCGTTTTGTGTTTTAGAGAGAGTCCTTCCGTCATATTCAAAAAGTTTCACACCGTAATGCTTCTCAAGATAATGAATATGTTGAGTTACACCGGGTTGTGTCATATTAAGTTTTTCTGCAGTCTTACGATAATTCATTTCATTATACAATGTTATAAATGTATATATTCTGTAATCCAACATACAAACACCCCATAATTTAATTTTATTAATTAATAATAAATGATAATTTGATATTATCATATTTTTGTGGTAAAATCAACGCGTATTAAAAAATTATGGAAAAATCAGGGGGATATTATGAAAACAAAAACAAAAAACAACCTTAGTTTTGTTCTCGGTGTTGTCATATGCTTCGGAGTAGCAGTTTTATCAATCATCACAGAAAAACTTATTCCGGGAGATTTGCTGGGAGCATCTATAATAGCACTGTTTATGGGAACATTTATCAATAGTTTTTTTCATCCTGTATGGATAAAACCCGCACTTAAATTCACATCAAAAAAGATTCTGAAGGCTGCGATTATTCTTCTGGGCGCATCACTGTCTGTGAATACAATATTATCAGTCGGCAAAATGACATTCTTTGTAATGATATTTACATTTGCAATGTGCTTCGGAGGCGGCTACTTCATCCGCAGACTTTTTGGATTGAACTGGAAATTAAGCAATCTTATTTCTGCAGGAACCGGCATCTGCGGTGGCTCTGCCATAGCAGCCATAGCACCTGTCATTGAAGCCGATGACAAAGATATCGCCTTTGCAATGTCATCAACGTTTCTCTTTGATATGGTAATGATTGCTCTGTACCCTCTTATGGGCAAGGCTCTTGGAATGTCTGATATAGCATACGGAATATGGGCAGGTACATCTGTAAATGATACAGCAAGTGTGGTAGCATCAGGTTACGCCTTTTCTGAAATTGCAGGAGATTTCGCCACAATGGTAAAACTCACAAGAACAATTGCTATTATTCCTACCGTACTGGTTTTCGCATACATAGGTACAAGAGCAAAACAAAAAGAATTAAAAGCGGTAAACAACGGGCAAAAAGTAAATCTCATAAAAATCATTCCCTGGTTTATCGGCGGTTTTCTCATTATGGCTATATTGAACACTACAGGATGCATTCCAACCGAAACATCAGTATTGATAAAAAGTGCAAGTAAATTTCTTATGGTTACCGCACTGGCTGCAATAGGTCTTGGAACAAGCATAACGGATTTCAGAAATGCAGGACTAAAACCTATGTTCTACGGAATCACCATTGACACACTGGTAACATTGACTGCACTTGTTGTAATATGGTGTATGGGATTAATGTAAAAATATACATATATAAAAATACTGACTCATTGACCGATAGCGCTTTATGGCGCATGGCTTATGAGTCAGTATTTTTTTATCTTAATGCCATTGAATTGTTAATCAGTGTGGTACTGTAAAGAAAAAGTACATCCTGAGAGTCAAATTTAACGAAATTACCTACGAAATTACTCTGGAGATATCTGATATCTACCACAGTCACTTTTTTGTATCCGGTGGAAAGAAGCGGTACAATACTGCTTCCGTATGAATCTCTGAAAACGATAAGTTCTTTATCACTTATTGAATCAGGATTGACTATTTCTATAAGAGGAGATGCGCCTGACAAAAACATTTCATATGGATCTTTGCCATAGGCCTTGTCCATATTATACATATCCCCTTCTTTTGCCTTACCGGTATCAAAATAATTAACCTTAAAACCAAGAAGTTTATCATTGGTGAGATACTTTATCTCGTCTGGCTCTACATCCAGTGCTGACTGACCAAGATATACACCTTTGAACGGATTGTCAAGTTTGTTTATATCATAATTTTCGTCAATAACCGTTCCCATTGATTCTGCAATGTATTTGGCTACATCCACTATTTCTTCCTGCTTCCAGTGAGAATCAGTTCTGTAAAAATCATCTATTGATAGCATATCTGTTATATCAATATATTTCATATATTCCATTCTTGATTTGAAATCTTCAATAAATGCCTTATAATCAATGGAAATATATCCGTTTTTCTGTGACAAATAATAATTTTTGTCAGGAACAAGAGAAAGATATACATTCACATCTTTGTCCTTCATATAGGTATTATAAAGATAGTCAAACTTCTTTTGTGCATTATCTACCATATGGGGATTAACAGGATATTCAAGTTTGGCAAGATGACCATATGAGTATATAAGTCCGTTATTGTCAAGTTTATTGAACACATACTTTGAAAAAAGAGCCTTCACACCTCTCAGTATATCTCTTAATGGAAACTGATCGGTAGTATATTCTTCAAACTCATCCATAAACTCCCCTGACAACAGTGTTTCTGATGTGAGTTCAGGTTTTTGTTTGAGTTCCCTTCTTTCACTCTCAGAAATATCCCCGTCAGGCTTTGCCCAGCACATAACCGATACAACGCATAAAATCAACGAAAAAATAATTGTGACAATTCTATGTTTATTTTTCATAAATCATTCTCCTTTCTATTGATTTTATTTTTTAAAAACGAAAATACAGAAACGGATTGAATGAACCGTCTGCAAGATAAGATGTAACTACAAATAAGAGAAGTATACATCCGAATATTTCAACTATATCAAAAATCACTGAACCGGTCATTTTATCTTTTATTTTTGCATACAGTGTTTTGGGAAGAGGTGTCGCACCCAGTATGCCGATAATAATCACAACACCGTAATTTCTCATATTATACAAAGCCTCTTTTGATACAAGGGGGATA
>JAZSJF010000281.1:0-2606 GCA_045534195.1 Clostridia bacterium
AGCTAAGGAACAGAACATCTCTGTAGGCTTAATCGAAGCATGTACAGGCGGTCTTACTATAGAAGCATTTATGGACCTTGAAACCCTTAAATCAAGAGAAATGTACGAGGACTATTACATATCATTCTATGAAACACAGCATTCTTCAGGAATCGACCCTGACACCTGGAAATTCTATCCTACAGGTGTATATAACACAATGCTCCACCCCCTCAAGGGTATGACAATAGGCTCATGTGTATGGTATCAGGGTGGTAGTAACAGACCATTGGCTGATAATGGTTACTGCCCGTCAGTTAATTATGAATATCTTTTGTACGATTTCATAAATATGCTGAGGAAGAATTACAACAACGAAGATATGCCTTTCGTAGTGTGTGAGCAAGCCAATCTTCCATACAACACTGTAAGAGACGTAAGACAGGCTCAGCTTAATACTATAATGAGAATGGAAAATGACAAGGTATACTTTGTATCCACATCTGATGTGGGTGGTACAAACTATGATGTGGGAATCGAAAATATGCTCCATCCTTCAAACAAGGTTCCTGTAGGAAAGAGATCAGCATACTGCATTATGGCTGATAAATATGGATATGAAGGCGAATACTCAAGCCCATTATATGAAAATATGACAGTTGAAGGAAATAAAGCAATACTCACCTTCTCTCATGCTGACGGACTTAAACAGGTGGCAAAAATCGAAGGTGAAACAGAAATCACAGGGTTTGAAATAAGTGCAGACGGAGAAAACTTTGTTAAAGCAGAGGCTACACTTGGACAAGACAACACAGTTATTGTATCAGCAGACTCCATAACTACTCCAACAACAGTAAGATACTGCTACAACACCTTCACATACTATGACAAAGACGGAAACCTCTGTTCAGGAAACGGTATTTCTGAATCAAAGTTCAGAACTGCTTATGTACCCGAAGGATGTATAACCATCGGTCACCTTGGCGGAAACCTTTACAACAGTGCGAATCTTCCGCTTCCACCGTTTATAGCAACTGTTATCAAACCTTCAGTTACTTCCTATAATAAGGAAATAAAAGATAACAAAGTCAACTATACTGTTGAACTTAAGAACACAGGCTTTGCATCAGGTAATCCTCAGGTTATCGCGGCAGTTTATACTGACGGTATGCTTAAGTATATGAAATCCTTTGATACAAACTTTGCAACTCAGGATATAAGAAAGATTACAGATTCATTTGATGCATCAATCATTAATGCAGACAGCGAACTTAAATTCTTCCTCTGGGATGGTTTCGATAACATAAAACCATTTGAAAGTGCAAAGGTACTTACATTTAAGTAATTTCATTTTTCATAACAATACACCCCACATTCTTTCGGGAATGTGGGGTGTATTGTTTATACCCATTAATCTTTTATACTTTGTAATCTGCATCTCGCATCGAAACAAACACTATCGTTATTTCTGCCGTGAAAATATACAAATCCATCTTTTTCACCTGTATATATTTCTATCTTATCCCCATCCTTTGCCTCCGAATGGAAGTATATATCAAGAGAAGATACTCTTTTTCCCATTATCTCACAGGGCATAAAATCCATTACAAAATCTGCATATTTACAATTATTGAGATGACCGTTGTAATCTATATCCGTATATCTGATTCTTCTTTTTCCCTGAAGAATCATATCCTCGGGATGAACAATCTTTCCGCATCTCAAATCAGAATACTTATCGTCACAGTCAGGAAGGTCAAAACCTATATCATCTGCTTTTGTGATAATTCTGTGGCTTTTGGTGTCTGCAAGTACCCACACAGATTCTGCATAAGCAATTGCTTCACCCTTTTCATCTTCTATAACCGTTCTTCTGATATATCTGATTCCTTTTTTGCCCACACTCCAGGTAGTAGCCTTTACTTTTTCATGAAGAACAGGACTTCTCATTATATCGAGACTTACATTCACAAGAAGAAATGTAGCGTTCTTTTTTGAAAGTTCTTCAAATCCCAATCCAAACTTATCAGAATGAGAATTGGCTATCTCCTGAAGAAATTTAAGGATTGACGAAGGCAAAGCCAGGCTTTGTCTGTCTGTCATATAAGAAACTATCTCAAATGTATCGGTATACTTTTTGTTGTCACATATAAGTTTTCCCATTTTATTCTCCTTTTCTTTTTATTTTGAGAGGACATTTAAGGGTTACTGCCCTTTCATAAAGGGGCTTAAGAAGTGCTTCTTCCCCATACCCTCTCACCATAAGTCCGTCTGATGCAATTTCTACAAGATCATAGAGAAAATCCGAAAGGAAATCTTCGTCAAACACCTTTGTCATTTCCTCTCCCATTATAACCATATCTCTGAGTTCACTATTTGAAAGATTTACTTTTTGTTCACTTAAAAATCCTTCTACTGCATCCATAGCCTCGTCCATATTATAAAGAATACCGAGATTGAATGCCACAGGGGAAAACCCTTCACCCAAAGGTTGCTGACAATCTCCCCTTACCTCCAGAGTACCTCTTTGGGTTATTTCTACTGTCTTAAAGGAAAGATACTGTGCTATATCTTCTTTTTTTGCATTATATTCAGGATTTTCAAAATACTCTCTGATATTTACAGGC
>JAZSJF010000419.1:0-3271 GCA_045534195.1 Clostridia bacterium
GTTGTTTCCATAAAGAACCGTCCGAAGGAAGATACCATTCGAAATATTGCATTAATGTTCCGTTTGTCATAATATTACCTCCGGCTCCAACGTCCGCTTGCACCGCACGGAAGAACGAGACCGTTTTCCCGTACCGGAAGACCGATTTCCTGCGCTTCGACTTTGCCTCCCAATTCTGGGCAGAGCACTGAATTTAACATGTAGGACAGAACAGCCGGCTGAAGTCCTGTTGTGTAGGAGTTGATAAGGAAAAATTCCGCATCTTTGGAAAGTACTTTTGCCGCAAGCTCAATAAATGGGAAAATACTTTCCTCAATCTTCCAAATCTCACCTTTAGGTCCACGGCCGTATGATGGTGGATCCATAATGATAGCATCGTATTTGTTTCCCCGTCTGTGTTCACGGTTTACAAATTTTATAACATCGTCTACTATGTATCGTACCGGCTTTTCTCTGAGAGTGCTTGCTTCTGCATTTTCTTTCGCCCAGGTTACCATACCCTTTGCCGCATCCACATGGCACACCGAAGCACCTGCAGCCGCCGCAGCCAGAGTAGCACCGCCTGTATATGCAAAGAGGTTGAGAACTTTTATATCTCTTTTTGCATTTTTTATCTTTTCGTCTATGAAATCCCAGTTTGCCGCCTGTTCAGGAAACAACCCGGTATGCTTGAATCCCGTCGGTCTTACATTGAATGTAAGATCTCTGTATGAAATCTGCCAGGCATCGGGGAGTTTTTTATAAAATTCCCATTCACCGCCTCCCGATTTGCTTCGGTGGTAGTGAGCATCTGCCTTATCCCAGAGTTTGGGATCGCTTTTTTCTTTCCATATTACCTGGGGATCGGGACGGCGGAGGATAATATCTCCCCATCTTTCCAGTTTTTCACCGTCTGCACAATCTAAAAGTTCATAATCTTTCCATTTGTCTGCTAAAAGCATAAGTTATCACCTTTGTATACTAAAATTCAAATACTGTTTTTCCGTTTTCGAGTTTGAGATAAGCAGAAAAAGTCTTTCCTGTTCTGTTTGAGAGGAAACCTTCGATTTTTTCTGTTTTTCCCTTTTCGAGAAGGCTCTTTGCGTGAACTTTCGCGATTACTCTGTTGCAGATTACACCGCTTATTGCAAATTTGCATCCTTCTCTGTAGCCTGAACATCCGTAACCGAATTTGGTTCTTATTACATTTTGTCCGCAATTCGGACACTTGCCTATTACTTCTCCGTAAAATCCGTCATCTGTGTCGTAGGCATATTCTTTTGGTTCTTTCTTTTTGAACACTTCCGCAATTTCGTTTTTTGCTATATGAAGACTGTCCTCCACAGTGAACTCTCCTCTGTAGACTTTCTTCAATGCTTTACCCATTTCTGCGGTTTTGAACTTGTCCATACTGATATTCATTCTCTTTAAGGCTTCTATCAGATATTCCCCGTCGGGAAGAATGGTATAGACATCTTTCTTAAGAAGGATATAGCCTGAGTTTCTGGCATTGTCTATAATACCTGTTCTTGTGGCTTCGGTTCCCAGTTCAAGACCTTCGAATATTGCTCTGTATTCCTCTTCATCACTTTCGTTTTCTGTATTTTGCTTTTCTTCCTTGAAAGGATTTTTGAGATAGTTGTTGAGAGTTTCTATTGTATAGTGCTTAGGGGGAGAAGTTTCTTTCTCCACAGGTTTGAAGAGAGTTTCCACTTTGTCACCTTTTGTAAGAGGAGGGAGGATTTTGTCCTTTTTTGAATAGTCATCGTATTTTGTCCATCCCGGCTCTGCGATAACTGTACCTTTCAGTGAAAATTCTTCTTTGTCACCCAGTTTGATAGTAATTTCGGTTTTTTCAATTTTGCATTCTTCACTGCAGAATACCGCCACAAATCTTCTCATAATTGTGGAATAGACGATAAATGACTGTTCATCAAGGTCGGTTTTTTTTGGTATTTTGTGAGTGGGGGTAAGAGCCGAGTGGGATTCTATCTTGGAATCGTCAAAGATAGTCTTTTTGAACTTGAATTCCACCGGATATCCCAGTCCTTTTACTGCCTGAATGATATTTTTTACCTTACCCTGCTCTGCGGTGGCGAGATACTCTGAGTTTGTTCTGGGGTATGTGACATAGCCCTTTTCGTAAAGGTCCTGAACGATTTTCAGACTGTCTGCCATGGACATTTTGTATTTTTTGCCCAGGACATTCTGGAGTTTGGTGAGAGAATAAAGTTTGCCCGGGTTCATAACATCGGTCTTCTTTTTCACCTGTGTGACAATTGCCTCTTCTCCGTTATATATACTGCAAAGTTCCTGTGCTTTTTTCAGGTCTTTTTTTTCAAATTTATGTTTGGATACGAGTTCTATTTTTTCGCCTTTTGTTTCTTCTGCCGACTGAATGGCATAATAGATGTCGGGAACAAAGTTCCTTATCGCCATATCTCTGTCGTAAATGGCTTTTACGATAGGTACTATAACTCTTCCCACTCTTAAGAGGGTGCCTGATTTCAGTGTGGCGTATCTTGTTAAGTTTACCCCGTAAAGCCAGTCGGCATACATTCTTGCGAAACCCTCGTCTGCGAGTGACTGATATTCCGATTCATCCTTCATATCATTAAGGGCTTCTCTGATAGTTTCATCTGTCTGGTCGGGAAGCCACAGACGGAGAAATGTCTTGCTTTTTGAAAGTGCATTTGACACACAGAGTCTTACAATGATTTCACCTTCTCTGTCTGAGTCGCCTGCGTTGATTATGGCATCCACATCCTCACGGTTGCAAAGGGTTTTTATTACATTGAACTGATTTTTAACACCCTGGTCAACTGTTTTTGTCTTCTGGTCTTTCTTCAAGCCGAATTTAAACTTGTCGGGGAAACAGGGGATGTTTTCCATAGTCCATCTTCCGCTTCCGTCAGGAGAAGGGTTGTAGTCTTCAATATCCGCAAGAGTAAACAGATGACCGAAAGCCCAGGTAACAATATAACCGTTGCCTTCAAAATATCCGTTTGCCCTTTTCATATTACCGATGGCAGAGGTAATATTTCTGGCAAGGCTGGGTTTTTCTGCAATGATAAGTTTCAAAAAAATTACCTCCTTTCAGAAATTGTGTTCTGTAATTATATCTCAAATGTATTTTTTGTCATATCCTTTGGGTTTTTGATAATGTGTTCGGGGCTTTTGATGCTCACCTTTGTGTGAGGTGGGATTGACTGGGTGATAAAAGAGTTACCGCCAACAACGGAATGTTCGCCAATCACTGTTTCGCCTCCAAGAATTGTAGCACCTGAGTAAA
>JAZSJF010000114.1:0-2138 GCA_045534195.1 Clostridia bacterium
GACCGCTTGGCCTCCGACTTCTTTATGTGCTTTGGTGTTGTGCCGCAACAACCACCGATTACTCTTACGCCTTTTTTTACCTTATCTGCTATAACATCGGCAAATTCTTCTTCAGTTACATCAAATACGGTTTTTCCGTTAAGATTTTTCGGAAGTCCTGCATTGGGTTTGAATATTACCGGTGTGGAGGATACTTCAAGTATTCTGTCAATCACTGAAGAAAGTTCTTTTGGTCCGAATGAACAGTTCACACCTATGGCATCTGCTCCCATACCTTCAAGCATACATACCATTGCCTCGGGAGAAGCACCGGTCATAAGATTTGAGTCTTCTGAATATGCATTTGATACAAATACGGGAAGGTCAGAATTTTCCTTTGCGGCAAGAAGAGCCGCTTTTGTTTCATAGGAGTCATTCATCGTTTCTATTGTTATAAGGTCTGCACCGTATTTCACGCCAAGTTTTACAGTAACGGCAAAGATTTCTACGGCTTCTTCAAAGTCGAGATCGCCGTAAGGTTTCAGAAGTCTGCCGGTAGGACCTATATCAAGAGATACAAACTTAGGAGAGTCCGAAACAGACAGTTCTCTTGCCGTTTTTGCATTTTCTATTGCCTTTTTGATGATTTCTTCAAGTTCATCTTCGCCGAAATGAAGAGTATTTGCACCAAAAGTATTTGTATTTACTACATTTGAACCTGCATCGAAGTATGACTTGTGTATGGATATGACCGTGTCAGGGTGGGAAATATTCCACATTTCAGGATGCTCTCCCGGCTTTAAACCTGCCTCCTGCAAAAGCGTACCCATACCTCCGTCAAGGTATATTATGTTGTCTTTTAAGTATTCTTTTATGTTCATAGTATCATCCCTTATTGTCTGAATGTGCATTCTTTCATATTGCATCCCTTACATTTGTTTTCAGAATATCCGCAGTCTTTTCGGGAAAGACCAAAAATTGCGGTTACTGACTTGGAAGGGGATATAATAAGACTTTCATTAAGTGTCACGCCTATTTTCCTTGGTAAATCAAGGAGTGAAAATATGTCTTTCTGAAAATCAAGACTCAGATCTCCGTAACCGGGAGAAAATCTGGGAGTCAGATATATTCCTTCAGGCATATGCTCGTTTTTGATATCTTTTACAAATTCGTTGCACAGACTTTCACATCTTTCTGTGCCTATTGCCTGAAACATAAACCCCTTTGCCGCATCCCTTTTCATACAAGCGGCTATTTCTCTGTCGATACCAATCCCTACAGTTGCACAGAATATAATGGCTTTTTTGCATTCTTTCAAGGTATATGAGAGGTTTTTGCTCTGTGTTGAAATATATCCGAAATCAACAGTATTGCCACTTACTTTTATGTCCGTTTCGCAGTAGCACACTTTGTATATAAGTTTATTCTTTATTTCTTCCATACATCTTTGTGCATATTCTGCCATTTCTGATGAATGAATATCGGCTCCTGAGTATCTGAGGACTTCTTTTGTATTGAATTGCGGTTCTGAATAGTTTTTTATATATACAGTATTCATATTATATACCCAGTATATCGGAGAGGTTATTCTGTATTGCCATTGCCACATCAGGTTTGTTCATGGAATATACATGAACATTGGTTATATTGTTTGCAAAAAGGTCTATTATCTGATCTGTTGCATAGGCAATTCCTGCTTGTTTCATAGCATCAGGGTTGTGACCGAATTTATCTACAATACTTTTGAATCTCTGAGGCATAAATGAACCTGAAAGTTTGATTGCTCTTTCCACCTGGTTTGCATTTGTAATAGGCATAATGCCCGCCACAACAGGTACAGTGATTCCCGCTTCTCTTATTTTGTATAAGAAATTGTACAGAAGATTGTTGTCAAAGAACATCTGAGTGGTAAGGAAATCACATCCCGCTTCTACTTTTTCTTTAAGGTATTTTATATCTTCTTTCTGATTTGCACTTTCAGGATGAACTTCCGGGTAACAAGCACCGCCTATACAGAAATCATATCCCGAAGCCCTGATTTCTCATACAAGATCTATGGCATTTCTGTAGTCCCAGTGACTTCTGTCTTTCGCTTCCATTTCAGGAGTAAGCTCGCCTCTCAAAGCCTTAATATTATCAATACCCGCTTCTTTTATTTC
>JAZSJF010000010.1:0-3055 GCA_045534195.1 Clostridia bacterium
CGGCGAAAGGTATGATACCTACGTTTCCACAGCGGATGAGATTGTAAAGGTAAAGGGCGACGCAGAAAGCATCGCAACAGATATAGAAAGAAGGCGTTTTTCTTGAAGATCCTTGTTATAAACGGGCCTAATATAAATATGCTTGGTATAAGGGAGCCTGATATATACGGCAAGGGAACTTACCGTGATCTTATCAGGACAATAAGCCACCATTGTGAAAAGAAAGGTATATATCTTGAATGCTTTCAGTCAAATCACGAAGGGGATATTGTAGACAAGATTCAGGCGGCATACAAAAAGTTTGACGGGATTGTGATTAATCCTGCGGCTTATACTCATACAAGCGTTGCAATTCTTGATGCACTGAAATCTGTCGGCATTCCGACAGTTGAGGTACATATTTCCAAAGTGAACGAAAGAGAAGATTTCAGAAAGATAAGTTTTGTATCATATTATGCATCAAAGGTTATTACAGGACTTGGGTTTGAAGGATATCTTCAGGCAATAGACTATCTGGAAGATAATTTTAACAATATTTGAAAGGATATGAATCACAGTGCGGATTAAGATTGACAAAAGCAGTGCCTCAGGCACATTATACGCACCTCCTTCAAAAAGTATAGCGCACAGACTTCTTATCTCGTCTGCTTTGTCAGAGGGTATAAGTCATATATATAATCTTGAAGGTTCTCAGGATATACTTGCTACTATGGATTGTCTGAGGACTTTGGGTGCGAAGATAGATTTCAAAGACAACACTGCAACTGTTGAAGGTGTTGACATATTTAATATAAAAGAAGGAACCCGACTTAATTGCAGAGAGTCGGGAAGCACACTGAGATTCTTTATTCCTCTTGTGCTTCTTTCGGGGAAGGAAACAACACTAAGTGGTGCGGAGTCCCTTTTTCAGAGACCTCTTACCGTATACGAAGACCTTTTTGAAAAAGAGGGGATAGAGTATACAAAAACCAATACATCCATTACAGTCAAAGGAAAAATCAAAGGAGATTTTTTCAAACTTCAGGGTAATATTTCAAGCCAGTTTATAAGCGGTTTGCTCTTTGCCCTGCCTCTTGCTGGCGGAGACACCACAATCAATATTATCCCTCCTATAGAAAGTCTTTCCTATATCAACCTTACAATTCAGGCTCTGAATATGTTTGGCGTAAGAGTTGTATGGAAAGATGAAAGGACACTTTTTATCCCGGGAAATCAGAAATACAAATCTGCGGATATCCGTACTGAAGGGGATTATTCAAACACTGCATTTTTTGAAGCGATGAATATGCTTGGCTCAGATGTGACTATTGAAGGACTCAACAGTGAAAGCATTCAGGGAGATAAAGTGTATGAAAGATTTTTCCCCATGATAGAGAGGGGAACACCTACTATCAATATTTCCGATTGTCCCGATTTAGGGCCGGTGCTTTTTGCACTTTCCGGAGCCAAATCAGGCGGAGTATTTACCGGTACAAGAAGACTTAAAATAAAAGAAAGCGACAGAGCATCTGCAATGGCAGAAGAAATTTCAAAGTTTGTAATCAGTGTTAAAGTGATGGAGGATACAGTTATAGTATATCCCAATGATTTTCACGCACCGGATAAACCTCTTGATTCTCATAATGACCACAGAATAGTAATGGCATTGACAATCCTTCTTATGCTTACGGGAGGAGAAATTGAGAATGCTGAGGCTGTGAGAAAGAGTTTCCCTGATTTCTTTGAAAGACTTAAAGAACTCAATGTAAAGGTGACAATGTATGAAAAGAATTAAAGATATGAATATTCTCATTGTAGGACTTGGTCTTATGGGCGGAAGTTACGCCAAAGCCCTGAAAAACAAAGGGATAAGGGTAAACGCAATTACCAAAGACCGGGACTCTGTAGATTATGCAATCAAAAACGGAATAATAGACAAGGGAACGACAACCGTAGACGGTGATATGATAGGCGAAGCAGATCTGGTAGTATTTGCTCTTTATCCTAATGTGTTTAAAAAATGGATAAAAGATAATCAGCATTTTTTTAAACCCGGATGTGTAATTACTGATGTTACAGGTGTGAAATCGTCTGTTGTTTATGATATTCAAAAAATCCTCAGAGAAGATGTAGAATTTATTGCAGCCCATCCTATGGCGGGCAGGGAAGTGTACGGAGTGAGAAACAGTGATCCTGCAATTTTTGAAAAAGCCAATTATATCGTCACTCCTACAGACAAAAATTCAAGCGAGGCAATCAGACTGTGTAAGGAACTTGGAGAAGAATTGGGGTTTTCGAGAATATCTGCACTTTCTCCTGAAGAACACGATGAAGTGATAGGCTTTGTATCCCAACTTACCCACTGTATCGCAATCACACTTATGACCTGCAATGAAAAAGAAAACCTCGAAAAATATACCGGTGACTCTTTCAGGGATCTTACAAGAATTGCCCGTATCAACGAAGATATGTGGAGCGAACTTTTTATGATGAACAAATCCGCACTTCTTACACAGATGGATATGTTTGAAGAAAAGTTTATTGATCTGAGAAAAATGATCAGAACCGACAATGTGGAAGGAATCAAGGAAATGATGCGACATTCCACACGAAGAAGAGCATTATTTGATAAATAACATATGAAAGGATGACAGAAAATGAGTATGGATTTCAAACGAAAACTCCCAATTCCTATGGAGATAAAAGAAAAATTCCCCCTAAGTTATGAAGGTTCTCAACTAAAGGCAAAAAGAGATAAGGAACTGATGGATATATTTGAAGGAAAAGACGAAAGAATGGCACTTATCATCGGGCCTTGCTCTGCAGATAATGAAGATGCGGTAATTGATTATATTTTAAGATTAAGAAATGTTCAGGACAAGGTTTCTGACAAGATTTTTATCGTGCCGAGAATTTATACCAACAAGCCGAGAACAACAGGTGACGGATATAAGGGAATGCTGCATCAGCCAAATCCCGAAAAAGATCCTGATATGCTTGAAGGTGTGATTGCCATCAGGAAACTTCATATGAGAGCAATCAACGAAACAGGCTTTACCTGTGCAGACGAAATGCT
>JAZSJF010000391.1:0-1502 GCA_045534195.1 Clostridia bacterium
GGCACCTTATGTAGCAAGTAAAAATGCATCAATCCCCGTAATCAATGCAGGTGATGGCGGACATAATCATCCTACACAGACATTGGCGGATATACTTACCATTTACAGAGAAAAGGGCAGACTTACAGACCTTACTATCGGTCTTTGCGGTGACCTTAAGTTTGGAAGAACAGTTCATTCCCTTATCAATGCTATGGCAAGATATTCAAATATCAAGTTTGTGCTTATTTCACCTAAGGAACTTGTGCTTCCGAGTTATGTAGTAAGTGATGTCCTTGAAAAAAACAATATAGATTATAAAGTGACTACCGATCTGGAAAGCGTAATGGGTGAACTTGATATTCTTTATATGACAAGAGTTCAACAGGAAAGATTTTTCAACGAAGAGGATTATCTCCGTTTGAAAGACAGTTACATTCTTACTCCCGAAAAACTTGAAGATGCAAAGATAGACCTTACTATTATGCATCCGCTTCCGAGAGTAAATGAAATAAGTGTTGCAATCGACAATGATCCGAGGGCGGCTTATTTCAAACAGGTACTTAACGGCAAATATATGCGAATGGCTCTTATGCTTAAACTATTGGAGGAAATGTAAATGAACATAGATTCTATCAAAAACGGAATAGTCATTGATCACATCAAAGCAGGTCTTTCTATGGATATATTTGCATTTTTAAACCTTGAAGAACTTGATGCTTCCGTAAAGATATTAAGAAAAGTACCCAGTACAAAAATGGGCAAAAAAGATGTAATCAAGATAGACAGTGAACTTGATGTGGACCTTAATGCACTTGGATATATTGATCCTGATATTTCTATAAATATAATCAAAGATGGGAAAGTGGTTGATAAATATTATCCCACACTTCCCGAAACTATGACAAACATCTTAAAGTGCAAAAATCCCAGATGTATCACATCCTGCGAACAGGAACTTGATCATATATTCAAACTTACTGATTCAAAAAACAGAGTATATCGTTGTATATACTGTGAAACAAAGTCTGAAATGTATTTTAAATAATATGATTTTAATGCGGCGTAAATTGTTTTATGCCGTATTTTTTATTTATATTGTAGAGAACAGCCTTTAGGATGTTCCGCAAAAACAACACACGGTTCGTCGGAAACCGCCGAACCCTACGGAACACCTTCGGTGCGATATATCACCTTCGGTGATGATTTTTATTGGGATGTCGAGGACGCCATCCCCTACAATTGGACGATTGGTATCATCTTGTAGGGACCGACCTCCCGGACGGTCCGGAGTGAAAGATTACATTTTTTGGATAATTTACAATCGGTATGATTGACATCACAAGGTGATTTTTTTCATTGTATGTAGCAGTGTCACACAAAGGATAAATCTGTAGGGAACGACAAGGCATTACTCCGTAATGCGCGATATAAATTCCTTCGTAATTTGCGATATGTTCCTTCGGAACTCGATATACCTTCGGTGCGATATATCACCTTCGGTGATGATTTTTATTGGGATG
>JAZSJF010000212.1:0-1720 GCA_045534195.1 Clostridia bacterium
GTTCATATTTTTCTATAAGTTTGGTTACAGTTTCGTCATTTGACAAATCTTTCAGTGCCTCATCTATAGCCACATACATTTTTTCATTTTCTGTAAGGATTTCAGATTCTTTGTACGGTGCATCCTTCAGTCCCTCTTTAAACACAATTGCATAGCATTCACCATACTTCACTGATTTCTGTCCGTTGTTATATGTAATATTATGTGTTTTAAGATACTCTCTTGAGAAATCTATATATTTATCTCTCTCGTCTGTAACCGCTACAGATGAAATAGCACAATCTGTTTTTCCGTTTATAACACTGCTTATAAGATCACCAAAGTCCATATTAACATATTCAATCTTATATCCGCATTTTTTGCCAACAAGATTCATAAGTTCAATATCGAAACCTTGAAGATTGTTATTTTCATCATAATACTCAAATGGCGGATAGTCTGCACTTACACCTACTCTTATCAGTTTTTCCTGCAAGGGTTTTTCTGTAACATCTGCAAAAGCAGACATAATCAATGACAAAAACATAGTAGTGATTAATATAAACGACAGTAGTTTTTTCATAGCACACGCCTCCGTATTTTAAGAAATCTTAAATGTTTTTACAATGTCTGAAAGTTCTTTTTTGAGTTCTTCATTTGTATTCTTGGGATATTCCCAGGAAACGATATACACCGTATTATCCTTCTGATGAATATTGAACCACAGTGTATCCCCGTCAATCTCCTGACCACATATTGAATATCCTGTCATATCTTCAAATATATAATCTTCGTTATCCCTTAAGAATTTTCCTCTTGCGGTTATTTCATCGGAGTTTTTGTATGTGGTAACTTTTATCTCCACATCATCCCATTTTGTATATTCCCATTTTTCTTCCATATTGCCGTCATCATAATCTATTTCGTAAAGATAATTTTTTTCAGGGATTTTTATTGTGTATCCATCGCCCTGATAAATCTTCTCTCCCGCACCTACAGTGGTATAAATATTATCATTTTTTGATTCGGGAACATATGGAATCTTTTTATTGATATTACATCCTGAAATCATAAGCATAACAATAATCATAAACAACAATACTGACTTTTTCATATCAACACTCCATTCTGTAACTATCTTCTTATACTTATATCATATCACAAAAAATATGTAAAAAACATTAAGGAGATGTAAACATTTCGTTACATCTCCCAAAAAAATCAATATTAACTTAACTTTTGTTCTTCTCCGCAAAGATACACACTGTTCACAGAAAGGTCATCATTCCATATTACTATATCTGCATCTTTACCTGAAGCAATCACACCTTTGTCTTTTTCTCCCGTAAGTCGGGCAGGTGTACTGAAAAGCATTTTTACTGCATCAACTACATCGCAATCTTCGGAAATACTTCTCGAAACAGATATTTCCGTATCGGAAACGGCAAATATGCTTAAATATAACTCTGCTACATACTTTATACGGGATTTCAAAAAGCAAATGGGAATGACGCCAAATGAATATAAGCAAAAATACAGAGTGTGATTTTGAGATTCTTCACTTGCGTTCAGAATGACAACGGGGTGTGATGATTGCCAGATTGATATCATTTTGTAGGGACCAAGGCATTACTCCGTAATGCGCGATATAAATTCCTTCGGAATTTGCGATATGTTCCTTTGGAACTCGATATACCTTCGGTGCGATATATCACCTTCGGTGATGATTTTTATTGGGATG
>JAZSJF010000248.1:0-8874 GCA_045534195.1 Clostridia bacterium
GTTAATAAAAACGACCAGATGCTTCTTGCATTCAGAATGAGATGTGTAGAAGGCGGAGATGAAAACGGTGTGGGCAAAATTCAGTTCCAGATAGAACATCCCGTTTCATTCCAGAAAGCGCTTTTCAACTATGCTACAGCAGGCAGAGAATGGACAGTTATTTATATGCCGTTTACAGGTATCCAGGATGCTACAAGTATAGGTTTCCGCCCCGGATTCTATGAACAGGTAATTGAACTGGGCGGTGTGGAAATCATTAATTTCGGTGAAAGTTTTGACTCTTCAAAACTTCCTACAACATCCGAAAGTTATCCGGAACTTGAAGAAGATGTAGAATGGAGAAAGGCTTCCATCGAGCAGATAAAGAAAATAAGAAAAGGCGATTTTTCTGTTATTGTCAAGGATAAAGACGGCAATGTAATTCCTGATGCCGAGGTAGAATTTGATATGTTTGAACACGAATTCCAGTTCGGTAATGCCTTTATGAATAAGATTTACCTTGAACCTGAATACAAAGAAAAGCACGAAATGCTCTTTAATGCAGGTGTTCACGAGCATCATATGAAATGGGGACCATATGAAGATGATCCTCAGGGTACAAAGGCTCAGGCAGATGCTGCAAGAGAAGCAGGTGTCAAATATATGAGAGGTCATACATTTATCTGGGAAAGATGGCTTGGTTCAAACGGATTCTCATATCTCACACCAAAAAGACTCCAGGATAATGACCTTTATAAAGACAAGGAAAAACTTCTTGCAGAATGTGAAAAACATTTCAACAAAGTATGCTCAGAATATCCGTATATGACAGACTGGGATGTTGCAAATGAAATGGTACAGTGTACAATTTTCAGAGAAGTACACGGAAACGAAATTATAAAGGATTGGTTTGACCTTGCAAGAAAGGCTGCAGGTCCTGACTGTGATCTTTATTATAACGAGGCAAGTTCTATATTTACGGATACATATCGTAAGATTGTTGATGAAATGATGGAAATGAATGTGGATTTTGACGGACTTGGTATTCAGTCGCATTATGATACATCACTTAAGATGCCTACCGAGCTGATTGCATTCTATGATGATCTTGCAGCATCTTACGGCAAACGACTTAAAGTAACCGAATTTTCCTGCTCAAACTCTGACCAGAGTCTTCAGGGAAATTATATGAGAGACTTCCTTATCACTTGCTTTGCAGAAGAAAATATGGACGGATTCCTTATGTGGGGATTCAAGGACGGTGCAGTATTTGCACAGTATTCACCGCTTTATTCACCTGACTGGACCATAAAAAAAGCAGGTAAGGTTTATATTGACCTTGTATATAATAAATGGTGGACAAGAGATGCGAAGGCTACAACCGGTGCAGACGGTAAGGCTACTATCAACGGCTTCTACGGTGACTATGATGTGACTGTAAAGGTTGGAGATAAAGTGAAAACAGCAATGGTTGCATATCACAAAGGATATGACAATGTGCTTGAAATCACAGTAGAATAATGATTTCAATCGAAACTTGATAAATGTATATTAATTAATAAAAACATCACCCCGGGATTCTTCAAAGGCGAAGAAACCCGGGGTGGATTTTTTGCTTTTTATGTTTTGTTTTTTCTGTAAAACCTCGGTGTACAGTTCATAACATTTCTGAATATTTCGGTAAAATATGCAGGTGATGAAAACCCTACCTCGTGAGAAATTTCAAGTATGGATTTTGATGTTTCGGTAAGAAGTTTCTCTGCTTTTTGTATTCTTACGAAATTCAGATACTGAACAAATGACGAATCTGTTGCTTTTTTGAATAATCTGCAAAAATGGGATTTATCCACATTGAGAATTGCACTTGCATCATCCAGAGTTATCTCATCGTTATAATGGGTTTCAACAAATTCCAGTGCAGGAAAAATTCTTTTGATGCTTTTTTCGTCAAAGAAACTTACCGCATCTTTAAGTATTCCCTGTCTGTAGAGAATGGCAAATACCTGCATTACATATGACCTTATAAAAAGTTCGTAATTAAGCCCTTTTTCCTTGTGTTCGCGGTAGATTTCGTCAAAGAGAAAACTTAGTTTTTTGCCTGTATCATCATTTTTTCGGATTATGGCAAAATCCTCATCTTTTCTCATAAGGAAACAACTTATATTATTGTTTGGATTCTCTTTGTAATAAATATTTTTGCATTGCATAAGGAAAGATTCCGAACCTTCAAAATTTTTTGTTTTGTGAGGTACATTGCCGTTTACAAAAATGATATCTCCTTCATTGAGGATAAACTCTTCGTTTTGAATATAAAATATCTTTTTGCCTGATTTTATCATACATATTTCACATTCATTGTGTATGTGCATATCCCATATGTAATCTTTGGGTGTTTTTGAGATTTCGTGGATGTTTATTGATGTTCCCGAAAGGGAGGGGGCAAGAATTTCTGTATTCATAATTACTCCTTGTCAATATCAAAAATGTTATGATTCAAAAATTAAAAATTCTGTTTTAATCATATATCTTAATTAACAAAATGTCAATATTTCAAAAATGTATATCATTTTTTGCCTTGGCAGATATAATATCAGAATAGTTTTTTGTTTGACTCAGGTGGTAAAAAGTGGTATAATCAAAGACAGTGTAAATGTTGATTTTACAACAGTTCTGAATTTGTCGGGAGGAAAGGTTAATGATAAAAAAAGCCATAGTTATCGGTTGCCCAGGTTCGGGAAAGACCACATTTTCAATGAAACTGGCTGATGTTACGGCAATTCCTCTTATCCATCTTGATGCTGTATGGCATCTTCCTGACAGAACACATATTACAAGGGAAGAGTTTGACAAAAAACTTGAAGAATTCAGTCATATGGACAGTTGGATAATAGACGGTAATTATTCAAGAACAGTTGAGAGAAGAATCCGGATGTGCGATACGGTATTTTTCTTTGATTTGCCTGTAGAGGTATGCATTGAGGGGGCAATAGCAAGACTTGGAGAAAAAAGATATGATGTTCCCTGGATTGACAAAGAGCCGGATCCGAAATTTATGAAGGAAATTGAGGATTTCCCTCATAATGTTCTTCCTGAAATTTATAGACTTATAGATAAATATAAAGACGAAAAAACATTTGTGATTTTTAAATCTCGTAAAGAGGCGGATGAATACGTGAGAAATTATACGAGATAAATATGATTATCAGAGGGGCTAACACAATGAAAAACGGTGTTGTTTTTAAAGACGGATTCTTGCTTGTTTTGCCTTCGGTTATGATTTTTATTCAGGGCTTGTATAAAAATCACCAGTGCGCAATTGCTATAATTCTTGTTCTTGTTTTAATTTGGAATATAAAAATAACAATCAAACAGTCGGCAGGAGTTTTGATTATATTGACCGGATTTATTTTATCGGACATGTTTTCGGGGATTTCTGCAAATTTTCTCTATGAAGGATTGAAATTGGTTCTTTTGTTTTTGGGAATGTCCGTTTGTGCAGATTCAGACAAAAGAATACTGTTTTTTGGATTTTATGCCGGCATATCTTTGGCATCTTTAATCGGTATAATTTCATATATAATGAATTTGAATTTTTGGAATTATATAAACATAATTGATGGTAACAGGATTTTGCAGGGACCATTCGGTTATGCAAATACAATGGCTCTTTTCAGCGGCATAGCAATTGTCATTTCTCTGTATTTCATAACCGCCAGAAAGGAATATAGATTTATTTTTGAACTATTGTTTTTAATAAATGTAATTTCATTTGTACTGGCAAAATCTGTTTTTGGTTATGTTTGTTTGATTATATCAGTAGTTGTGTGCTTGTTTGTAGGCGTTAAGATGAGCAGAAAGTACATCATAACATTTTTTGCAATGTTGATAATATGCGTGGTTGCAGTTCTTCTTACAGGAAATGAGGAAGTATTTATACATTCTACAGTTGCGAGCAGATTAATATATTGGTATGATGCATTTGGTGTGATTCTGAAGCATCCGTTTGGAGTTGGAGTGCATAAGTGGGAAGAAATTCAATATATGGTTCAGTCGGCAGATTATTCTGTTAAATATGTTCATAACGGGTATATACAATTGCTTCTTGACGGTGGTTTTACGGCACTTATAGGATTTTTGGTGATTACTGTGAACGGATACACTGGACTTAAGGAAAGATATATGGAAACCAAGGACAATACATATCTTGTGTTAATCTGTATTCTGACATTTATTCTTATTCATTCTTTTGTTGATATTCATTTTGCATATGGTGTTGTATGGTTTCTTTTTGGGCTCATATTGTCCTGTTCAAAAAATGACAAAACAAAAAGTGCTAAATGTATTATTCCGATAATTATTGTTGCGGTGTTGATAACAACGGTTGTTCAGGAAAAGGAGTATATAAATCCATATCCAGCAGAGTTCCGTCAGGCATATGAAAAAAATGATATAAAACAAATGAACGAAGTTTCTTTGAAATGGATAGAAAATGCCCCAAGACAACAGGCGGCATATGATGCACGATACTATGTTCTTGGCAAACTTGAGGATGATGAAAGGTTGAAAGAACTTAAGATTTATGCAAACAGTATAAACGGGACTATGAACAGATTGTGTAAGTATTTATCGACACACAAAGAAATTGTTTTGCCGGAGGTGAAAGGTAAATGAAAACAATAATATCAAAGATTCTTATATTGGTTTTAGTATTTAACCTGATTGCAACAGCGGTTGTTTTTTCTTCTGATGAAGTAATTCTGTATAATCGGGGAGAAGAGATTTTTACAGAATATGGATTATATCGCTATAATGGTGATGTGTATATAAATGAAAGCGATTTGTATTTACTGACACTTGAGTGGGACGGAAACACTCTTTCGGATTCCTGTTATACAAGAGAGATATATATTACTCACGGAAGCAGTACGGTTCTTTTGAACGGAGATGCGTTTTTGTTTCCGAATGTATCGGTAAATCATAACGGAAAGTATTATATTTCTCTGAGATTGATAGGAATGTTTTTGTCGGAAATTTATGAAGTAACAGATAACATAATTTCATTATGGACTTTTGAAGATAAGTATTCCTCGGATTTTGTTAAGGGAATAATTTCCCTTCCGAAAAACGAGATTGCTCCCCAAGGTGGAATCAGAGCAGAGGTTTTTGTCACATATCCTGACGGAATTGCTATGGGAAGTTCTTCTTCGGGCGGCGGATATGGAAGTGAGACTGTTCAAACACCATCCTTGAAACCGAAAACTTCATCATCAATAGGGGAACCTGGATATAACGGCGTTGATAAACCGTCTTTTAATCATATTAGAGGGAAATACGAGGAATATATTTCGTATGACAAACTTGTGTCGAAAGAAGTAGTTATTGAAGAAGGCTGCAACAGTGCTGAATTTTATCTTAGTATGCCCGGAGAGAACTTTTCACATTGTGAGGTAGGGTATTATGCAGAAATAAACGGGATTTCCTGTTTTGATTTTGAAACATTTTCGAGAAAAAAAGAGTTGTATGAATTTGTTATCGAAACAGGAAAAACAAAAATAAAGGGCACAGTAAATCTTTCTGATATTTGTGAAGAAGATACAGAATTTACAGTTGTTGCGGATGGAAAATACAGTTATAAATTTGAGGGAGTAATTCCTGCAGGAAATAAGACCGCGGATTACACATTAAGTGTAGATACATATACTGCTTATAATCTCACATTATACTTTTCTGATGGAAACTATCTTCGTCAGAACGACAATGTAAAAGTTTACGGTTCATCTTTATCAGGTGTGGATTTTGAAACTTCAAAATCCAATGAATATGATGTGACGGTTTCATTGCCTGAAGGATATGAAACCGATAAAGATACTGAAATTGATGTATATATGCAGTCTGCCATAGCACCGTATTATTATCTTGACAAAAAAACAACAGTAATCAAATCGGGCAATGACAGCGCTCAGGTTAAGTTAACTGACGATATCGCATCTGAAAAAGTTATTGTGTATTACTGTTTGGTAAATAAATATGACGGATTGTTTGATTTCGGACATTACGGCAAAAACGGCACTTCGTTTGATTTGTATTATGCAAGTGAGATATCGGATCCGTCAGTAAAAATAAACATAGAACTTTTGAAATCAAAAACCATTACGGCAAATATTACACTTCCTTACAACGAAACTGCTGCTGGCGACATTGTTGTAAATATAGAGCCGATGATAGTGACATATCCCGTTGTTGACAGTACAATGTCGGTTGTTCAAAAAAAGTCACTTGAAGATGAAGGTGAAGAGGCTTATGAAGTATCGCCCTATGATGAAAACTGTCAGATAGAATTGTTGTCAGAAACTTCAGGCGGAGCTTCATCCGGCGGTGGCGGAGGCGGGATGGTAATCGGTCCCGTAACAGGTCCCGTTACGGTTGCCGAGCCAACAATCAAAAAAGGCGAAAAATCAGGGGTTGAGAATATTATCATTCCCGATGAAGAAGGATACAAATATATTCTTGAGGTTACCGTGATTGACGGAACAGATACATATTTCAGAGATATATACTATAATGCGGAAAAAAGTACTGTTATAAAATCAAATGCAACAAATATTGACATCAAAACAGAATATGTCAATATACAGTTGATGAAACAGTATATGATATCAGGAAATATAAATGCTGTGGGATATGTTGATTTAGCCAACAGGATAACTGCTATTTGTCAGAATGACGATAGTATTATAAATGATGTCTATAATGCTCCTTTTTCTGTATATACCGATGTTTACGGGGACAGTGCATACGGAATTTATGTTCCCTCTGAATTCGATAAATATATTATCAGTCTTAAGTCATACAGTGACGGCGATGTAATTTATTATAAAGAACAAAACTGTGCGGAAAGTATCGATGATGCACAAATTATATCCGTAAAATCGGATATGGCCGATATAGATTTTATATATGATGGATATAATCCGACGCTACCTCTGAGAGTAGATGTGTCACAGAGAACCGATACGGAAAGATGGAATGTTTCGTTACGGAATATCAGTGATTTTGACAGAGATAATGTATATGTGCGGATTGCATTTTATAAGGATGAAAAATTGCAGAAAGCAATTGTAAGCGATCCGATAATTTCTTTTGCAAACGAAACGGAAAAGTTATCTTTTACAATTGAGCAAAAAGAGATTGACAATGCGGATGTTGTCAAACTGTTTGTATGGGACAATATGCTGAAACCATTGTCAGAAACTGTTATTATCAAGGATGAGAGAACAAAACCAAAGTATGATGATAAGGCTATTGCCCTGCTTTATGTTACGGAGGGAGAAATGGAGGTTTATTCACAGGGAAAAGTATTTACTATGGATATTCCGTCTGTATCAGAAAATGATGACATTTGTGTGCCTGCACGGACTTTTGCGGAAACACTTAATATGAAGGTGGATTGGGATGCTGCAAACAAGGAAGTGATATTTTATTATGGAGATGGCATTCTTAAAGCCGGACTGAATACATTGTCTGTGTATTTTAACGAAAAGGAAGTTCAGTTTAGAAACGAAATAAGAGTAATTAACGGAAGAACAATGGTGCCCGTTAGAGATATAGTAGAGTTGTTCGGATTTATTACTGTATTTGATGCAGAAAAAAGTTCAGTTTCTGTATATGATAAAAAGAATTATATGATAAAAGAATTCTGTGATACGGGGTTGATTCCAAATGAAATTTGTGCACACACTCTTGATGAAGAAATTAATAGAAAACAGATGGTATATTTGTTGGTAAATCTTTATGAAAAGTTTAATGGCGAGATAGAAATAACAGAAGAAAATCCATTCATCGATATAAATGATGAAATCATTACCAAAGCATATATCATTAATCTTATTTCGGGATATGAAGACGGTACATTTATGCCATTTAAGAATCTAACAAATGCCGAAATAATAAAAATTTTTCAAAGTCTGCTTATTAAATCCGGTATAGATGTGCCAGATGATTTTTCTTCAGCGGATGAATATGCAGACTTTCCAAATAACAATAACCATTGGGCGACAAATATAGTATACAGAATGAAATGCTTTGGCGTACTGGATAATGTTTTTGGTGACAAAATAAATATAGATGCAGATGCAAAAATAAGTGATGTACTTGCTATCTGTAAAAATTGCTATGATATATTGATGAGGTGACACAATGTACAAGTACGAAACACATATGCATACTTTCCCTGTCAGCAAGTGTGCGGTGGCAAGTGTAGAGGACAGTATCAGATATTACAGTGATTTGGGATATGACGGTGTATTCATTACCAATCATTTTCTTGACGGAAATATAAACATTGATAAAGGAATGCCTTATGAAGAAAAAATCAATTTCTATTTTTCTGACTACGAAAGAGCAGTTGAAGTTGGAAAGCAGACAGGGATTAAGGTTTTTCTTGGGGTTGAGTTGTCCTATGGCGGTACTGATTTTCTTATATACGGACTTGATAAAGAGTGGTATCTTAAGAATCCGCAGATAATGAATATGAAAAAGAGTGAAGAACTTGCCTTTATGGCAGAAGAGGGTGCGCTTGTGATTCAGGCACATCCATACAGAGAGGCAGGATATATTGACCATATAAGGCTTTTTCCGAGATGTATACACGGTGTGGAAATTATAAACGCCTGCGGTACGGATCTTGCAAACAAAATGGCAGATATTTATGCACAAAACTACGGACTTTTAAAAATCGCAGGTTCAGATAATCATCGGGGAAGTGAAAAAAAGAAACTTGCGGGAGTGTGTTTCGATACACCCATAACAGATGAGAGAGATTTTATCAACAGGGTAATGGACAACCAAATGAAATTGTTTACCGTAGATGAAGATGGAAAAGAAAAAATACTGTAA
>JAZSJF010000086.1:0-4960 GCA_045534195.1 Clostridia bacterium
ATATGAAAAAGTCATAATAATGGCCGATGCCGATGTTGACGGATCTCATATCAGAACTCTCCTTCTTACATTCTTCTTCAGATATATGCGTCCTTTGATTGAAGAAGGTCATGTGTATATAGCACAGCCGCCTCTTTATAAAGTATTCAAAGGAAAAAAAGAAAAATATGCATATAATGATGATGAATTAAAAGATGCTTTAGAAGAAATCGGTGAAGATGCAAAAGTTCAGAGATATAAAGGTCTTGGTGAAATGAACCCTGAACAATTGTGGGAAACAACTATGAATCCTGAAACAAGAGTTATGCTCAGAGTAGAACTTGAGGATGCACAGAGAGCAGATGAAATGTTTTCTGTACTTAAGGGTGACAGGGTTGCACCAAGAAGAGAATTTATTGAAGAAAATGCAAAATATGTAACAAATCTTGATATTTAATAATAAAGCATCCCTTGTGAAAGGATAAGATACTATGTTTGAAAATGAAAAGTTAATTAATGTAGAAATAAGTAATGAAATGAAAAAGTCTTACATTGATTACGCTATGAGTGTTATCGTAGGAAGAGCACTTCCTGATGTAAGAGACGGTCTTAAGCCGGTACACAGAAGAATTCTTTATACTATGAATGAAGATAATCTGTTTCCGACTTCCGCATACAGAAAATGTGCTACTACCGTCGGTGACGTTCTTGGAAGATATCATCCTCACGGTGATGCATCTGTATATGATGCACTTGTAAGACTTGCACAGAATTTCAATATGAGATATCCTATGATTGACGGTCAGGGTAACTTTGGTTCAATTGATGGTGACTCTGCTGCCGCATACAGATATACAGAAGCAAGAATGAGCAAATATGCTATGCTTATGCTTCGTGATATTGAAAAAGAAACTGTAGATTATATGCCGAACTTTGACGAAACAAGAAAGGAACCTGTTGTAGTTCCATCCAGAATTCCTTCACTTCTTGTCAACGGTTCTTCAGGTATAGCAGTAGGTATGGCTACAAACATTCCTCCTCACAATCTTACAGAAGTAATAGATGGATGTATTGCTGCCATTGACAATCCTGATATTGATATTGACGGACTTATGGAATACATAAAAGGTCCTGATTTTCCTACTGCAGGTCTTATTATGGGAAGAGCAGGTATCATTCAGGCATACAATACCGGTAAAGGTAAAGTAGTAATGAGAGCAAAGGCAGAAATAGAAACCGATAAAGATGACAGAGAAAGAATTATCGTTACAGAACTTCCTTATCAGGTAAACAAAAGTGTGCTTATTCAGAGAATAGCAGAACTTGTAAAAGATAAGAGAATTGAAGGAATTCACGATTTGAGAGATGAATCCGATAAAGACGGTATCAGAATTGTAATAGAGATAAAGAGAGATGCAAATGCAAATATTGTTCTCAATAATCTTTACAAATTCTCATCTATGCAGGAGTCATTCGGTATTATATTCCTTGCTCTTGTTGACGGTCAGCCAAAGATTCTCAATCTTAAACAGATTATAGAAAATTATATCAAGTTCCAGGAAGAAGTAATTGTAAGAAGAACAAAATTTGATCTTGAAAAAGCAGAAGCAAGAGCACATATTCTTGAAGGATTAAAAATAGCCCTTGATAATATTGATGAAATTATAAAAATTATAAGATCATCTTATAATGATGCAAAAGAAAAACTTATGGAAAGATTCGGTTTTTCAGACATTCAGGCTCAGTCAATCCTTGATATGAGACTTGCAAGACTTCAGGGACTTGAAAAAGAAAAAATAGATAATGAATATGCAGAACTTATGGAAAAAATAGCATATTATAAAAATATTCTTTCTGATGAAAGTCTTGTTCTTAACATCATCAAAGAAGAACTTACAGAAATTAAAGAAAAATTCGGCGATGAAAGAAGAACTGCTATCACAATGAATACTGATGACATTGATGATGAAGACCTTATAGAAGAAGAAAATAATGTTGTTACACTTACTCACTTTGGTTACATCAAGCGTCTTGCCACATCAGTATATCGTTCTCAGCACAGAGGAGGAAGAGGTGTTGCAGGTTTAAGTACAAGAAATGAAGACTATGTAGAAAAAATATTTACTACAAGTACACATGATTATATTCTTTTCTTTACAAACAGAGGAAGAATGTACAAAATGAAAGCATATCAGATTCCTGAATCAGGAAGACAGGCAAAAGGTCTTGCTATCGTAAATCTTCTTCCCCTTGAACCTGAAGAAAAAATTACCGCTATGATACCTATCAGAAACTTCAGCGAAGAAAATAATCTTTGTATGATTACAAAAAAAGGTATTATCAAAAAGACAAATCTTGATGAATATAATTCTCACAGAAAAGGCGGTCTTATTGCAATCGGTCTCAGAGAAGATGATGAACTTATTCATGTTGAAGTGACTAACGGAGAAGATAATATTATAATTGCTACTCACGACGGTCAGTGTATCCGCTTCAGAGAAAAAGATGCAAGATGTATGGGTAGAAATGCTACCGGTGTAAGAGGTATACTTCTTAACGACGGAGATTTCGTAATTGGTGCATGTGTAGAAAAAGAAGATTGCACTCTCCTTTGCATTACAGAAAACGGTTACGGCAAAAAGAGTGATATTTCTGAATTCAAACTTCAGACTCGTGGCGGTAAAGGTGTAATGGGATACAGAATTACAGACAAAACCGGTAAGGTAGCAGGTGTTTCTATTGTAAAAGAAGATGATGATGTAATGATGATTACATCAGAAGGTATCATCATAAGATGTGATGTTGCAGAAATAAGCAAATTCGGCAGAGCAACTCAGGGTGTAAGAGTAATGAAACTTGAAGACGGCGTAAGTATTGTTTCTACAACAATTGCAGAAAAAGAAGATGAAGATATTGAAGAAAATGAAAATCTGAATGATGAATCAAATGATGTAACTGAAGAAAATTCATCAAATAACGAAACAACAGAAACATTTTCTGAAGAATAATTATATAAAATATTTGTTTGATTAATAAAAACCTCTCAAAGATTTAATAATTTTTTGGGAGGTTTTTTGTTGTTATAAATCTATAATAACGAAAAATAGAATAAAATATATTTTATAAATACAATATAGATGATATATCGTATATTATATATAAAAAATATGATATAATAATTGATAATGTTCCACATGGAACATTATTTGTAAATAATTTTTAAAATAATTAAAAAAAGTGTTCCATGTGGAACATTTTTATGTTATACTGTAAAGGTAAATAATTAATAAAAAAAGGAAGGATATTATGGGAAAAGTAATTGCTCTTGCCAACCAGAAAGGTGGCGTAGGAAAAACAACATCTACCATTAATTTAAGTGCTGCTTTGGGTATAAAAAATAAAAAAGTACTTCTTATAGACCTTGATCCTCAGCTGAATGCCTCCAGCGGTGTCGGTGTAGATAAAGTACTTGCAGAAAATTCAATATATGATGTATTGATTAATGATGTAAATATAAAGGATGCTATAGTAAAAACAACTTGTAAGCATCTGAACAGCTGTTCTTCTAATATTCAACTTGCAGGTGCGGAAATTGAAATGGTTGATATAGAAAAGAGAGAATTTGTTTTTAAAAATGCAATAAAAGATATAAGAAATGAATATGATTATATCCTTATAGATTGTCCTCCATCCTTGGGACTTCTTACTCTCAATGCTTTTGTGGCAGTAGATACCATTCTTATACCTATACAGTGTGAATATTATGCTCTCGAAGGTTTGAGTCAACTTATCAAGACTATCAAAGAAATAAAGAAATCTCTCAATAAAGACCTTGATCTTGAAGGGGTATTGCTTACAATGTTTGATTCAAGAACAAACCTTTCTGTACAGGTTGCCGAAGAAGTAAAGAAATATTATCCGGACAAACTTTATAAGTCGGTTATTCCGAGAAATGTAAGATTAAGTGAAGCACCAAGTTACGGAATGAGTATTTTTGAGTATGATAAGCATTCAAAAGGTGCAAACAGTTATCTTTCACTTGCAAAAGAAGTGATAAAACGCAATAAATAAGGGGAAGGAAGATAAAAATGGCTAAAAAAGGACTTGGAAAAGGCTTGGGTTCTCTTATAACAGTTGAAGAAGAAATCACTCAGGAAGGTATTGTAGAAATCAAACTTACTGATATTGAACCAAATAAAGAACAACCAAGAGAAATATTTGATGAAGAAAAACTCATAGATCTGGCAGAATCTATCAAAGAACATGGTGTAATATCACCTATTATAGTAAAAAAAGAAAAAAACGGATATTATAAGATAATTGCAGGTGAAAGACGCTGGAGAGCCTCAAAAATGGCAAAAATCAAGACAATTCCTGCAATTATCAAGGATTTTGAAGATGAAAAAGCCTACGAAATAGCATTGATAGAGAATCTTCAAAGACAAGACCTTAATCCTATTGAAGAAGCAAAGGGTTATAAAAAACTTATGGAAGAATTTGATCTTACTCAGGAGATGGTTTCTCAGAAAGTAAGTAAAGCAAGAAGTCAAATTGCAAATTCTCTCAGACTTCTGAATCTGCCAAAAAAGGCATTTTCTCTTCTTGAATCAGGCAAAATTTCTGTCGGACATGCAAAAGTTCTTCTTTCTCTTGACAATCCTGACAGAATTGATGAACTTGCACAACTTGTTGCAGAAAAAAATATCACTGTGAGAGAACTGGAGAAACTAACCCTTTCATCAAAAAAAGAAAAGAAAGAGAAAAAAGAAAACCTTGATACCAAACTTGCCTTTATGGATTTTGAAAAAAGAGCAAGTGACACACTTGGAACAAAGGTGAAAATCCTTAACGGTAAGAAAAAAGGTAAAATTGAAATTGAATACTATGGTTACGAAGATTTGGAAAGAATATTCAAAATTATCGAAAAATAGTTAAAAATTAACCTTTAAAATTGACTTTTAAGAGATTTTCAGAAAAAAAT
>JAZSJF010000022.1:0-1631 GCA_045534195.1 Clostridia bacterium
ACATGGCTACGATCCGACTTGTACAGAGTATGAGTATTATCTGGAAAAGGACTCGGGGCTGAATTATCTCTGGCTTCATTTTACCGGCAACAATGCAAAGAATCTGCTTGATAAATTTGGTATAGAAGTCAACAAAATTCACAAATGCGGACAAATTTCTTATATGATTGATAACTGGAGAAAGATGTTCGGGGAGTTTGTCAACTGTGATGAATATTTTTACAGTGTATCAGAGGCACTTCTTACAGATATAATTGCAACATTTTCACGGCACATAAAGTCCGGCGGAAACAAAAAACTTTTTAAGTCCGTATTTTATATTCACGAAAATTTCCGTACAAAGATTACCCTCGATAAATTATCTGATATAGAGAACATAAGTCAGTCCCATTACAGAGCGTTGTTCAAGAGTATGTACAATCAGTCACCTATGGAATATATCCTTGATATAAGGCTTCGTGAAGCAAAGAAACTTCTGGAAGAAACAGAAGAAACCTTATCCGATATAGCGTTAAAGACGGGATTTTTTGATGAATTCTATATGAGCAAACAGTTTAAAAAGCATTTCGGTGTAACACCCGGAAGATACAGAAGAGAAAGTAAATAATCACTTTCAACGAAGAGGTGATAAATGATAATTTTACAATTGTAGGTTGTTTGACAGGTATAGTTTCGAATGATAAAATATCAATAAGATTTCAAAAAACAGAATAAGATTTTTATATTATTTTGTTTGCGATTATTGTAATTTTAAAAAGCAAATACAAAATAAGAAAGGAATAAGACAATGAAAAAAGTATTGGCATTATTGGTAGTTATTTGTCTTATGACGACAAGTTTTTCACTTGTGTCATATGCAGATGACGGTATTAAAATCAAAATCAACGGCTATTTTCACGAATATGATGTGATGCCAGTGATTATCAATTCAAGAACACTTGTACCGATGAGAGGTATCTTTGAGTCTCTTGGTGCAGATATCTCCTGGGACGGAGAAACAAAAACAGTAAGAGCATTTGGCTTGAACGGAGCAAGAATCACTCATGTTATCGGCGACTCAAGTGCTATTGTGAACGGTGAGTTGCGTAACTTCGACGCGCCTTCACAGATAGTAAACGGAAGAACAATGGTGCCTGTAAGATTTGTATCTGAAGTCCTTGGTGAAACTGTTAACTGGGACGGGGATACCAAGACAGTTATCATTGGTGACAAACTTGTCGCAAAGTCACCGGCTCTTGCTACTCTTAAAAATACAGTTCACAGACCTGTGCCTACAGAGTTTACAAGAAGCAAGGATTTAAACGACCTGGAGTATTATTCGGATTTTGCCTCTATTACCGAAGGTGACGGGGGTGTAAATCTTGAGGACGGCAAGGTAATCCTTTCTGCAGAAGAATTCCTTACAGAAATGAACTTTGATTCAAAGATTGAAGGGGCAAAAGGTGAAGTAATTGCCATTGATGGTGAAATATTTACAAAGGCATATAAGGTAACAGTACCTGCTATGCCTGAAAAGGACACCCAGATAATAGGAAGATTTGAAGAAAAACTTAAGGATAAGGCAAAAAAGGGAGATTCTCTTCTTGTTAAGTTTACTGCAAGATGTGTATCTACAAATGCCGACGACGGGC
>JAZSJF010000350.1:0-3362 GCA_045534195.1 Clostridia bacterium
TGACCGATACAAAATAAGTATATTGCTTACAGACGGTCTGATGGTTGTAGCAGATGATACTGTTACCAGAACAGAAAAAGGAGATTTTTTGCTCTTTCGTCCTGACGAAATACACTTCGGAAAAATTATGGGAAAAGAAAAGCACAAATTCTTAAATCTGTTGATTCCCGTTGATTATTTCAACAGTCTTAATCTTTGCACATCAGATATGGAATCTATGCTTGAGCACAGAAATAAGCCAAATTGTATAAGACCTCACATCAAAGATAAAGAGCAACTCTACCAAATCATCGCGCCGTTAATAAACAATATCAAATGTGAAAAAAACATCAATACACTCTCATCATATACTGATGTTCTGAGCACCCTTATATTGCTTGAAAAACTCTACAGACAAAATGGCGAAACTGTCATCGAAAGTAATATCCCCGATTGTGTTACAAAAACTCTCAATTATATATCCCAGAATTTCTCAGAAAAAATATCACTCAAAATTCTTGCAGAAAATTCATATTGTTCGGTAACGTATCTTTCAAAAATTTTTAAGGATTATATGGGATGCACTGTATATGAGTATCTGACTAATTACAGAATCGATAATTCAAAAAACCTTCTCAACGAAGGAAAATCTGTTACGGAAGTAAGTTTTGAATGTGGATTCGGGGATTGTTCCCACTTTATAAAAACATTTAAGGAAGCGACGGGAATAACTCCTCACACATACAGAAAAAACAACATAAATATGCAATAATTTTCCTTACATAATAATTCCTCAATTGCACAAAATACCAATGTAATATTTGAAGCAAGGAGTTTTATGTAATGAAAGCTACAGGCATAGTAAGAAGAATCGACGACTTAGGCAGAGTAGTTATCCCCAAAGAAATCCGCAGAACAATGAGAATCAGAGAAGGCGACCCCCTTGAGATATTTACAGACAAAGACGGCGAAGTAATATTCAAAAAATATTCACCTATCGGAGAACTTGGCGACTTTGCATCGCAGTATGCAGAAACACTTTTCAAAACCATCGGAATGCCAATATGCATTACAGATAAAGACAGTATCATAGCAGTATCAGGAGCATCAAGAAGAGAACTTTTTGAAAGAAAGGTAAGCCCTGACATAGAAAAAATAATGGAAGAAAAAACTTCCTTCATCTCTACTCCATCAACAAAAAAAGATATGGTAATTGTAGAGGGCTCAGTATACAGTGCAGGTGTCGTAGAACCTATAATATCTGACGGCGATACAATAGGTTCTGTGGTGATGATGAAGGATACTCCTGACAAAAGTGTTGGTGAAGCAGAAGAAAAACTTGCAAAGGCAGCAGCATTATTCTTAGGTAAACAAATGGAGATATAAACAACAAAAACTCGCATTCAGGATGCGAGTTTTTGTATTATTATCATATCTGTAACTTCCCTCACCTGCATACTGATACATTATGTCCATTCTTTGATATATTTCTGCAACAGTTCTTTGTCATCTATTACAGTTATATAAGCAAAAATATAAACATTGACCATCTTGCATCTCTGTGTAAGATAAGTACAACATATTTCAGGAGAATATTCAATCGTATCACAGGTATATCACCAAAGAAATACATAATACAGTTAAAGATGAACTATGCCGCAGAACAGATCATTTTAATTTATGGTTGACATATAAATGCCGTACCTATTCCCTTTATATCAAGGATTTTTTCATTTTCAGAAATAAATATTCTGTCTCCGGCTTTTAAATTCATTCCGTTTACAGTTATTTCTCCTTCGGTAACAATCATTATACCGTATGAATCAAGCTCAAGCACATATTCATCTACTACTGTCACCTTAGAAAAACGAAATTTGTCTGTGATATCGCCATCAACGAGTATCTCAAGACACTCGTCTTTTCTTTTTGGCTCAGAAAAATACGCTTTTTTTGTTTCTTCTTCACTCATTCCGTCATAGGAAAAAACATCAAACATTTTTTCAAATCCGAGTCCGCCGTGGAGTTTCACTTCTGCAAGAGTATTTCCTGAATGAGTAATCCTCACGGGATTAACCATAAGTTCTGTAGGCTCCTGAAGTTCACAAAGGAAACAGTCTTTGCCTATAGCGTGAGGGACTCCTCCCGCCACAAATATAAAATCACCTTTTTTTACATCAAATCTGTGAAGTGCGTCAAGCATACCTTCTATGTCCTGGCGCTCAAAAAGGTCTTTCCATTTCTCTTTGGTAATACCCTCCTTAAAGCCGATATACACATAACCGCCGTCATTTAAGATATACCAACACTCGGTTTTTCCAAAATCTGAATCAAAATATTCCCTTGCACACTCCACTGTAGGATGCGCCTGGATAACAAGTCTTTCGGATGAGTCAAGAAGTTTGAAAAGAAGGGACATTTTTTCTCTCTTTCCTATCATCTCTTCTTTGTTTTGTTCGATTATATCCTTAAGAAATCTTCCGTCTTCAGTTTCTGTCAGACCTTCATTTGCCACATCTCTTCCCGGATTGAATGCACAGGTTACAGAACCAAGCCAGTCTTCTGGAAAGCGATTTGTCTGTGAATAATTTTCATTATTAAGTTTATCTAAGTTTTCTCCCCCAAGATATGCACGATACACCCTGGTGGTTTTAAGTTTATATATCATATACATCCTCCCAGTATGCCACTATTCCATAATCTGCATACTCAAATATACGGGCATCTTTGTCAGGATTTATTGCGATAATTGTATCGCTTCCTTCAATTGCAGATGTGTGGTGCACCGCTCCCGATATTCCTATAGCAATATATATCCCGGGACTGACAGTTTTTCCCGTAAGTCCTACCTGGTGTTCATATGGAGCCTTATTCATATCAACAAGTCCTCTTGAAGCACCAAGTTCTGCACCTGTTTTCTCTGCAAAATGCTTAAGTGTATCAACACACTCTGCCACACCTCTGCCACCTGATACAATTATGTCTGATGATTCACTTTTTGTCCTTACAGTTGCCATCTGTGGCTTGGTGAGGCATTTGATTTTTGCATACACATTTCCGCCCTGAGCGGGACGATACATATAGAGTACATTATCTTCACATTCAAGTTGTGTACAGTCTGCACAAAGACCTGTATCAAGCATTGACGCAACTACAGGAGCAATCTTTCTCCCCCACAAATCGGCATTCCACAATATAACATCGGGTTTCTCCGATACTGCTCTCTTGTATATTTCATCAGGAGATTTATCATTTATCACAACCACATTTTCTGCAATTTCAGAGGCTTTTTCCGCTACTTCGTTTCCTATAGCCCACAGACTTTTAAATCTTTGCCCGAAGTATGTACTTTGATATTTTTCTTTTGATTTATTTTTAAGTTCTTC
>JAZSJF010000319.1:0-3535 GCA_045534195.1 Clostridia bacterium
TCGTTATTTACTTCCACCTCATCCGTCAGCTATCGCTGACACCTTCCCCTCAAGGGGAAGGCTTTTTGTTTTCAACGATATTCGACATATCAATATAGTCTATATCAGAATATGTCAATATGTTCTTTATAAATTTACAAAAAATACAATACCTGCTTACTCTTTTCTTTATAGTCAGATGCTATAAATACCATAAACAAGTATTGTATTTTTGTGTTTTTTGTTTTAAATAATATGAACTATAGAACAAAATCTGCCATTATGCTGTTTGATACATAATATGCCTTTGGTGTAAGGACTATCCTGTCCCCTTTGTCCTCAATCATTCCTATTGATGTATATTTTTTTATTTTATCGCCCAACACATGGTAGATATCATTATGAAATCTTTTTTGAAATTCTTTTTTGTCCACACCATCTATAAGCATCCGAAGCCCCAAAAAGACAAATTCGCTCATTTTGTCCTCTTGTGTAAGAGTTTCTTCCACAGTATATATATGAGGATTTGATATAAATTTCTCTACATCCTCTGTATAGGTAAATCTTTTGTCCCCTATATATCCGCTTGCTCCCGCGCCCATTGCATAATACTCCATCCCTTTCCAGTAAGAAGTATTGTGCTTTGCCTGAAAGCCGGGACGGGAAAAATTGGACAATTCATAGTGGAGATATCCGTTCTTTCCCAGAGTATCCCTTATTATCTCATACATATTGAAATATTCTTCATCATCTTTCGCTATGATTTTTCCGCTCTTAAGGTCATCAAAAAGCGGTGTACCCTCATCAATGGACAATCCATAACAGGAAATATGCTCGGGATTGAGTTCAATCATTCTTTCAAGAGATTCCCTGAGACTTCCCTCAGTCTGGTTGGGAAGGGCATACATAAGGTCAAGGCTTACATTGTCAAAGCCTGCATTTCTTATCATTTCATATGATTCAACTGCATCGGATACCCCGTGAGTTCTTCCGAGAATTTTCAGTTCATCATCAATCATGGACTGAACACCCATACTCACTCTGTTTATTCCCGCACTTCTGTAGAGTGAAAGTTTCTCTTTGTCTATTGTCTTTGGGTTTATCTCTATTGTCACTTCCGCATTTTCTGACATTGAGAAGATGTCATTGACCGCATTCATAATGTCAACTATACATTCACCGTCAATAAATGAAGGTGTACCTCCACCGATATATACAGAACCGATATTGTCATTATTCAGTTTTTTTATTCCATCAATCATTGCACCGGTATACTCTTTCTGCAAAAAAGAAATGCCACTAAATGAGTTAAAACTGCAATAGCGGCATTTGGATTTACAAAAAGGTATGTGCAAATACAAACCCTTTGTCAAAATAATCACCTTATTTGGAATTTACTACAAGTTTCCAGTTTTTATGAAGATATACATATCCGGAATAAATGGTAAAGAGTGACGCTATAAGCATTGACCACCAGCCAAGTGAAAATCCGAAAAGGGGCTGAAGCGGTCCGTTGTTTCCGAAGAAAAGTACTGTAAGAACTGCAATAATCTGAACTACAGTCTTGATTTTTCCTGTCATTTCCGCAGCCATAACAATTCCCTGACCGATAGCCACGATTCTTAAGCCTGTTACAATAAATTCTCTTGCAATAATAACAATTGCCATCCATGCAGGAAATTCCTGAAGTTCTACAAGACATATCATTGCCGCAGCCACAAGAAGTTTGTCTGCAATGGGATCAAGAAACTTCCCAAGATCTGTAACCATATTGTACTTTCTCGCAATATGTCCGTCTATACCGTCTGTAAGTGAAGCAATAGCAAATATTACTGCCGCCGCAATGTTGATGATAAGCACACTGTTTGCACCAAAAATATCCTTCACGCCTCTTAAAGACAAAAGCACCACTATAACAGGTATAAGTGCTATTCTTGAAAGTGTAATCTTATTCGGTAAATTCATCTGTAACCTCTCCCGTCAAATCATATTCCGTACTTTGAAGTACGGTCATCTCCACAATATCACCCTGATTCAGTTCGTATGAAGAAAATACATACGCCCTCATATCCACATCAGGAGTGTCACCGTAGGTTCTTGCCACATAGCAAAGTTCATCAAAATCGTATTCTTCAATGATAACCTTCAGACGCTTTCCAATCAGAGAAAGATTGTTTTCTCTTGATACTTGCTGTTGAATAAGCATCAGTGTGTCATATCTTTCTTCCTTGGTTTCTTCATCAATCTGATCATCAAAGTTGTATGCAGGTGTATCTTCCTCTCTGGAATATCTGAATATTCCTGCACGGTCGATACGGGCAATTTTCAGAAACTCTGCCATTTTTATATAATCCTCTTCACTCTCACCCGGGAATCCTGTGATAAGAGATGTACGGAGAACTATGTCGGGAATTCTTTCGCGAAGTTTGTTTATAAGAGCATAAATCTCATCTTCGCGGCTCTTTCGTCCCATTCTTCTGAGTACATTGTCGGATATATGCTGCAAGGGCATATCCAGATAATGGACTACTTTGGGATTTGTTGCTATTTCTTCTATAAGTTCATCTGTAATATTCTCAGGATAACAATACTGAAGTCTTATCCATTTGATTTTTTCTATCTTTGAAAGTTCTTTCAAAAGAATATGAAGTTTATACCCTCCGAGGTCACTGAATCCGTAATAAGCAGTGTCCTGAGCGACCAGGATTATTTCCTTCACGCCGTTATCGGCAAGGCTTTTTGCTTCGGAAATTATCTCCTCCACAGGTCTTGAACGGTATTTACCGCGAAGTTTGGGTATGATACAGTAAGTACAGTGATTGTCACATCCGTCTGCAATCTTAAGGTATGCCACATGGGCGGGCATAGATGATATTCTCGGATAAGTTTTTGTGATGTGATTATCCTTGTCACTTACGGATATATATCTCTTTCCCGAAAGTACACCTTCTATAGCCAAAAGGATTTTGTCATAATCATTTGTACCGAGGATTCCATCCACCTCGGGAAATTCCTTAAGTACCTCTTCCCCGTATCTCTGGCTTAAACATCCTGTGACGATAAGTGCCTTAAGGTCATTGCTTCTTCGCTCTGCCACATCAAGAATTGTGCTTATGGCTTCTTCCTTTGCAGAATCTATGAATGCACAGGTGTTTATTATTATAATATCCGCTTCATTTTCATCAGGGGTTATCTCATAGCCGTTATCCGCAAGAATCCCCAGCATTGTTTCGGAATCTATTAAATTTTTTGCACAGCCAAGGGAAATAAGTCCCACCTTTAATGCCATTGTGCTATTCCTCCCTTTGCTCCCTTATAAAACGTGCTATCCCCTCTGTAGCATCAGAAGGGGAAAATCCTCTGTACAAAAGATACCTCATAGCCTTTTCTTTAGTCTTCATATCAGTAAGGTCTGAATGTGAAAACTTCTTTGAAAGATGCTCAGATATGCTGTCCTCTTCACAGAAATCCATATCCAGAAGAGCATCCCTTATATCATCCTGACTTACTCCTCGATTTTTCAGCTCCATGATGATTTTGGTCTTAAGTCGGAGGC
>JAZSJF010000126.1:0-2841 GCA_045534195.1 Clostridia bacterium
TTACCTCGCTCACTCCGAACTCACGGCAAATCTTGCGGATTTCGTCCTCAACATATTGCCATTTATATGAATTTTCGGGCAGAATGTCCATTGTGCCCTTTGGTGCTTTTGTAAGCATTGAATCACTTCCTTAATAATATATAAATCCATTCTCCATTTTAATGAAAAAGGCGGTATTTGTCAAGTGAATAAGCAAAAAAATCTTTCTTTCGCCAAGATTGACAAAAATGCTTCATAGGTGTATATTTAAAGAGTAGATAAATATGTATCGGAGGTGATGAATTTTGACAAATGCAAAAAAGTATATTTATACGGGGATAAGCCTTTTTCTTGCAGTGATATTTGTGTTTATGACAGTATATTCTCTATGGTTCGGAGCAAAGAATGCTGAAGATATCATTACAATAACAGACAGTTTCACGATTGCCGATGACAGGGTGGGCACCGGAGTGTATCATCACAGTTTTCTTAAAGACAAAGAAGATGTAAAGGAATACCACTGGCTTACAGATGATTCCATAGTGGCACGATTTGCCGGATATGTGTCAAAATTTATCAGTCCCCTTTATCTGTGGGTTATCATAAACCTTTTAAGTGTTGCACTTATGATATATATGTTATATAACCTTATTTCAAGATGTGAAAGAGGGGCTTTAAGGTATGTATTGGTTGCACTGTTTCCTTTCCTTCCTGTATTTTTCAGATGCAGTGTTCAACTGGGAGCATATACCCTTGCAGGTGCATTGCTTCTGGGAACGGTATATACAGGTGCTATGAAGGAAGCGTCTGTTATCAAGTGGTATTTCAATATGACACTCTGTGCAATTGTTGCTTCATTTTTGCCTGAGTTTGTCATAATTGTTTATATTATTCCGTTTGTGGCATACAGAGATATAAAGAGTAATTACAACAGTGGTAAGGCGGCATCGCACATTCTGTTGCTGCTTATTATGGCAATTGTGATTCATTTTATGTTTCTTGGAGCATTTTCGGATTATGACCAACTTTATTCTGCTCTTATAAAGAGAGCAGAACCCACATTTATTTCGGGATTTAAGAACTTTTTCTGCCTTGATACAAAAGAAAAAATCGGCATATATCTTCCGGTAAATATAATGGCGGCAATTTCACTTCTGGGGCTTTTTAATACGGAAAAATATGTGAAAAAGTACATATACCCGGGATTGTTTCTGTATTTGTGGGCAATGATTTTTGCAGGGAATAATGCATATATACTTGGAACGGTTTATCCCGTTGTGTTTCTGGCGTTTTCGCAGACTCTGATTCACTCGCGCTTTTTCAGAAGGAGAAAAATGGCGGTTTCTGTAGTATTATGTGTACTGTTGTGTGTGTGTATCCCGTGTTGTGGAAATATCTCATACAAAAATCACATCAGAGGAATGAAAGTGGCTTATTTTGCAGAGGAGTATTCTCCGTTGTATGAGAAATATGTTGGTGACAGAGAAACAGTCCTTGCCGTTGATGACGAAATGAATCTTGTGTTCCATATGTATGCGGCATATCCCCAAAAAACAATCCTTTCCGTGGCAGATGATGATATTTGTCCGAAGATTATCGGCACATATTATCCTCAGTGTATTGTCAGCAGGTACGAACTCAATTATGCAGAATATGAAAAAGTTTATTCGGATGAAGAAAAATTCATATACAAATTAATCAGATAATGACAGTTTGTTATAAAATCCGATTGCCTTATGTGATATAACACTTTTTGATTGCATTTACAAGTGAATTTTGACCGGTGAACAAGGAAATGTGGTGTTTGAAAGGGCTCAGATGATCCCTTTTTTTGTAAATTAATACAAAAAATGCATGAATATGTGGAAAAAACATGGAAAATAAGTGAAAAAACAGAAAATAACACTGGAAATTTAGTTTATGAGGTGTTATAATATAGATATATAATTATATATATTATCTGAAGGGGGAAGCAGAGTGGCAAAAATTACCCGGGTAAGCAAAAAAACGGATTATGTGAAAGAATGGCAGGACTTCCTTTCCGGACATAATTTCAATATGTATAATCTTCTGGGTTGTCATAAGGATTTCCAGAATCTGAAAGATGGATATGTGTTCAGAGTATGGGCTCCCAATGCAAGAAGCGTAAGCCTTGCGGGCGATTTTAATAACTGGGATACAAAAGACCTTATGATGAGAAATATCGGCTACGGAATCTGGGAAGTGTTTTCTGATAAAGTTGATGTTTTTGACAGTTACAAATTCTGCATTGAGAAAAGTGACGGAAATTTTGTCCTGAAGTCTGACCCTTATGCATTTCATTCGGAAACAAGGCCCGGCAATGCTTCAAAGGTATATTCTCTTGAAGGATTCAAATGGACTGACGGGAAATATGTTGAAGAAAGAAATAATAAAAACGGGATTAAAAGCCCCATAAATATATACGAAGTACATCTTGGCTCGTGGAAGCAGTATGATGACGGGAACTTTCTGTCATATAAAGCCCTTTCGGAGCAACTTATCCCTTATGTAAAAAAGATGGGATATACTCATATAGAACTTATGCCAGTAAGCGAATATCCCTTTGATCCGTCATGGGGGTATCAGGTGACAGGGTATTATTCACCTACTTCTCGTTACGGTACACCTCATGATTTTATGGAGTTTGTAAACACTGCGCATAAGGCGGGAATAGGTGTTATAGTGGACTGGGTTCCGGCACATTTCCCCAAGGATGAATGCGGATTGTATGAGTTTGACGGAAGTTGTCTTTATGAATACACTGATTCAAGGAAGAATGAGCATCCTCACTGGGGCACAAGGATTTTTGATTATGAAAAGGGAGAAGTAATATCCTTTCTT
>JAZSJF010000125.1:0-4888 GCA_045534195.1 Clostridia bacterium
GTTCTTTGATGTCATCCTGAGCGAAGTCGAAGGATCTCTGTGAAATATTTTGATTCATAAAATGTTCTGCTTAATATGATTGCAATACCATAAAGAAAGGAAAATGAAAAATGAAATTCGTAAGATTTATGTATGACAATAAGGTGTGTGAAGGTATCCTTTTTGGTGACAAGATAAAAAAGATTGATTCTGCCACCGGCAAACTTAATATAAGCCCTGAATACAGCACAGAGCAGGTGGATTTTCTTCCGCCGTCAAATCCTTCAAAGATTGTATGTATAGGCGAAAACTATATGGATCACATTGAAGAAATGGGCTCAAAGGCAGTGTCAGAACCTGTTATATTTATGAAACCCTCAAGTTCCGTAATCTCTCACGGAGAATCCATAGTGATTCCAGAAGAATCAGAAAGGGTTGACTACGAAGCAGAACTTGGTGTGGTAATCGGCAGTCTTTGCAAAAATGTATCAAAAGAAGATGCAAAGAACTATATTATGGGATACACTTGTTTAAATGATGTTACTGCAAGAGATATCCAGCAGAGAGAATCACAATGGATAAGAGCCAAGGGCTATGACACATTCTGTCCTGTAGGTCCTTGCCTTGAAACAGACGCGGATCCTACAAATCTTGATATCAGACTTTATGTAAACGGTGAACTTAAGCAAAGTTCAAATACAAAAAATATGATGAGAGATGTATATACACTGGTAAGTTATATTTCAAAGATAATGACACTGTACCCCGGTGATATTATTGCTACCGGCACACCAAAGGGTGTAGGCAGACTTATGGACGGCGATGTGGTAACAGTTGAAATAGACGGTGTAGGCAAACTTACAAATTATGTTATAAGAGGATAGGTACAAATTTATGAGCAAATTACTTGAAGGACTCAACGACAGACAAAAAGAAGCCGTAATCACCACTGAAGGACCGCTCCTTGTCCTTGCAGGTGCCGGAAGCGGAAAAACCACAGTACTTACAAGAAGAGTGGCTTATATTCTGGAAAAAGGTCTTGCAAAGCCATGGGAAATACTTGCCATTACATTTACAAACAAAGCGGCAAAAGAAATGGCAGAAAGAATAGAACTCCTTGTAGGTGAAGGTGTTTCCTCGCAGATGTGGGTAAAGACATTTCACTCTGCATGTCTTATGATATTAAGACGGGATATAGAAAAAATCGGCTATACCTCAAACTTCAATATATATGACACCAACGACCAGAAAAGACTCATCAAAGACTGTCTTAAAGAACTTAATATGAACGAGGACAACTATCCGGTAAAGAGCCTTGCAAGTGCAATAAGTTCTGCAAAGGATGAAATGATTGATCCCGAAAAATATGCAAGACTTCATCCTGATTTCAGGGGTGAAAAGTATGCGGCGGTATACAGACTTTATCAGAAAAAACTTAAAGAATCCAATGCTATGGACTTTGATGACCTGATATTCAAGACTGTGGAACTTTTTCGTGATAACCCGGATACACTTTCATATTATCAGGAAAAATTCAAATACATACTGGTAGACGAGTATCAGGATACAAACAATATGCAGTATGAACTTGTAAGTATGCTGGCGAGGGTAAGAAGAAATGTGTGTGTTGTAGGTGACGACGACCAGAGCATATACAAGTTCAGAGGTGCAAATATCAGAAATATTCTGGACTTCGAAAAGCAGTTTTCTGATGCGAAAAATATCAAATTAGAGCAGAATTACCGTTCTACACAGAATATCCTTTCTGCGGCAAATGCAGTAATTGCAAACAATATGGAAAGAAAGGAAAAAAGGCTCTGGACAGACAAAGGCGACGGAGAAAAGATAACTGTAAGAACCTGTGAAAATCAGATAGACGAAGCGATGTATATCGCAAGGGAAATAGACCGTCTTGTATCAGATGGGTACAAGTATTCGGATATTGCCATTCTTTATCGTACAAATGCACAGACCCGTGTATTTGAAGATAACCTTTCCTGCCCATACAGAGTGCTTTCGGGACTGCGTTTCTATGACACAAAGGAAATCAAGGATATTCTGGCTTATTTGAGAGTGGTATACAATCCAAATGATGATATAAACTTAAAGAGAATTATCAATGTGCCAAAAAGAGGCATAGGACAAAGTACAATTGACAAAATTGACACCCTTGCATCAAGTGTAGGCAAGTCAATGTTTGATATTATCACAGATGAAAATTACCTTGCATCTCTCGGAAGATCTGCAAAAAATCTTACAGAGTTTGCAAATATCATACTTAAACTCCGCGAAAATGTGGACAAAGTATCTGTTGTGGAACTTATAGAATCCGTCTATGCAGAAACGGGTTATACATTGAGCCTTCTTGCAGAAAATTCTCCGGAAGCACGAGGCAGAATAGAAAACCTTGACGAATTCAAATCCAAAGCAAAGGAATATGAGGACAATGTGGAAGAAGGAACTTTTGCAGGTTTCCTCGACAATATTTCACTTGTTTCTGATGTGGATAACTATGATTCCGAGCAGGACGCAATAGTCCTTATGACACTTCATTCTGCAAAGGGACTTGAATTCCCCGTTGTGTTTATGTGCGGGTTAGAGCAGGGACTTTTCCCAAGTTATCAGTCTATGGAATCAGACGAGCAACTTGAAGAAGAAAGACGCCTTTGCTATGTGGGTATCACAAGAGCCAAATCAAAACTCTATATCACATATGCACTCCAGAGAATTATGTACGGAAAGACCGAAAGCAAGGTTATATCCGACTTTGTAAAGGAAATCCCGAAGGAGTATGTCACAAGAATAGACGATGTGATAAGAAGACCGCAGAGAGATAATTATTCAAGTCTGCCATTTGGCTTGAGTGATGATTTCGGAGGCTTCTCATACAGTGGCGGCTCATCTTCAGATAAGTCATCCTTAATGAGTGATGCAATGGTTTCATCCATTATTTCATCCTCTACCTTCAAAGGCTCTGATGCACCTGCAGTATCGGACACATATTCAAAGGGTGAAAGAGTTTCTCATAAGAAATTCGGCGAAGGTATGATTGTAGGTGTCACCGATATGGGAGGAGATTATCAGTTGGAAATCTCCTTCGACAATGTAGGTACAAGGACTCTTATGGCGTCATTTGCAAAGCTTAAGAAATTGTAAAAATCCTCCATATCGCGAAAAGGCGGAGAGGAATAAAAGATATTTTCAGACTGAACAGAGATTTTGGTAAGATTTTATAATGTTGGAAATATTGCATTTTCAATGAAATATTTCCTTTTATCATTTGCCTTTTCGCTACGAACAAACATTCGCCTTCGTAGTATCACATACAACTTTGGCTCTGTTTGTCCGTTCTGAAGGATTTTTCCGAATGACTCCATATTCTTTTTAGAATTTAATATTGCCGGTGAGTGTTTTGGTGCACTCCGGTTCGTGATTTCTATCAATCGGGCGGATGAAGGCATCTGCACTGCAATTTTCAAACACATTTGTTCAGAATGACGGGGTTATTTGAATGTTTGGGGAATTGTAGGGACCGACCTCCGGACGGTTCGATGAAAAACGATAACAAATTTAAAATAATTATCAATTAGCACAATCATCCTGAATGTAAATTATCTTAAAATGCAGATAATCACTCCGGACCGTCCGGGAGGTCGGTCCCTACGAATTTATCCTTTGAGTAACCACTTTTAGGCAAAAAATGTAGGGTACGATGCCCTCATCGTACCGTTGTCTGATTATCTGCCTTACAAAAAACTATCAATCGATAAATGTTGAAGAAATTGTAAAAACATAAATCAAAGGAAGATACATATGAAAGAATACATTGATTTTGCCTATGTATATGACAAACTTACTGAAAATGTAAACTACACAGAACTTGCCGACTACATAGAAGAAATATTTAAAAAATATCTTAAGGAAAAACCGCAACTTGTCCTTGACCTTGCCTGCGGTACGGGAAGTATCACAAATATCTTATCCGACAGAGGATATGATATGACAGGTGTGGATTCATCCTGTGATATGCTCAATGTGGCTATGGAAAAAAGAGGAGAAAGAAACATCCTCTATCTCAATCAGGATGCATCTGATTTTGAGTTGTACGGCACTGTTGACGCTATTGTGTGTCTTCTCGACAGTATAAACTATATTACCGATGAAGAATGTCTTGACGGGCTTTTCTGGGGTGCGGACAATTACCTGAATCCCGGCGGACTGTTTATATTTGATGTAAATACTCTTCATAAGTTTGAAAATGTTCTGGGAAACAATACACTCACCTATGATGACGAAGAGATTTTTTACAGTTGGGAAAATGAATATCTCAGTGATGAAGAAATCCACAATATGTATCTTACATTTTTTGTAAAAGACGGGGAATGTTACAGAAGGTTTGATGAGCATCACATCCAGAAATATTATTCTTCAGAAAAACTTGACGGATACATACAGAAATACGGCTTCGGAAAACTGGGCGTTTTTCACGAAAGAACCTTTGAAAACCCCCATAAAACAAGCGAAAGAATATTTTATGTTTTGAGAAAAAATGTTTGACTTTTAAACACATCTGTGTTAAACTATGCTTGAGTGTACATATACTCACTCGCATATTTTTTAGGAGGTACAGTTTCATGCAGAAAGGTACAGTTAAATGGTTCAACGCTGAAAAGGGCTAAGGCTACATTGAATGTGAAGAAGGCGGCGATGTATTCGTACATTTTTCAGCAATCTCAATGGACGGCTACAAGTCACTTGCAGAAGGTGACAAGGTAGAATTTGAAGTTATCGAAGGAAATAAAGGCCCACAGGCTGCTAATGTAGTTAAAGTTGACTAATCTTCTATATAAGATTGTTAGTATAAATAACGCAATATTTATGGCTCGATAATTACAAACTTAAGAACCCC
>JAZSJF010000169.1:0-3478 GCA_045534195.1 Clostridia bacterium
ACATGGCTACGATCCGACTTAATCAGATGGCGCACAACGGAAACACATTCAGAGAAATAATCACCCACTACTATACGGGAACACAAATATCAGAAATAGAATAATTTGGTATGAATTATAAAATACTAAAAGAAAAAACGAGAGGAACATTCTATGAAAAAACTTATTATCAAAAAACCGCAAAAAAAGAAACCGATTTCAGGAAAACTCATCTTCTGCTCATTTCTTGCAGTGTCATTGTTTGTCATATGGCTTGGCTCATATACGGCAAACAAAAAAACCGACAACGCCATTGATAAGCCTGTGTCAATCACAGAAAGTCAACCATCCGAACCACTTATGCCCATTGCAGATGAACAAAAACTAAACGACGAAGAATCAGTGATAAATGAAATCACTCAGTCTTTTGAAAATCCAACCCGGGACACAATGAGCCTTCCTACTCCAAAAGGAGATGAAAAACAAGTTATAACATATATCAATCTTCCGGTAAGCGGAGATATAATCAAAGAATTTTCTGATTCGGAACTGATATATTCCAGGACAATGGCAGACTACAGAACACATCCCGGTATAGATATCAGATCGGAAATCGGACAAAAAGTCATATCTCCCCAAAACGGTAGAATCTCCGAAATATCAAAAGATGAACAACTCGGATACACTATAACAATCGACCACGGAAATATGATATCAAAGATTTCAAATCTATCATCAAAGATTGATGTTAAAGTAGGCGACAAAATAAATCTGGGACAAAGTATCGCCATTGTGGGTGACAGTGCCGAATACGAAATTGCTGATGAGCCTCATATACACTACGAACTTATAGTGAACGGAGTAAATGTCAACCCCCTGGAGTATGTCAACTGACATACAAAACTCCATATACAAACAAGGACTGCGGAAAATTACTTTCCACAGTCCATATAAAACTATAAACTCAATTTATGTTTTAGATTGTAAACTGGAATACACAGAACAATGCATAAATAATAAGCAAAAGTATTCCCTGCACCCTTGAAAGTTTGCCTCTGAACAAAGCAGGGAAAACCATAATTGACATTACCGCAAACATAATCGGAATATCTACGGCAAGTGATGTATTTACACCAAACACCTGTGAACTTCCGGGCACCGGAAATGGTGAAAGAAGTGTAGAAACACCGCTTACAAGAACAAGGTTAAAAAGATTTGCACCGATGATGTTTCCGAGAGATAATGCACTGTGTCCCTTTATAAGAGATGTAACTGCAGTAACAAGTTCGGGAAGTGATGTTCCCAAAGCCACAAATGTAAGTGCTATAACCGACTCAGGTACACCAAGCATTTCTGCAATAATTGTACCGTTGTCTACAAGAAGATCTGCACCGACGGCAATTACGACAGCACCAAGAACCAAAAAGACAATGTCTTTCCACAAAGAGCCTTCATTTTCTTCAGTCTGTTCATCGTTTTTTGCACCCAGGTTCTTTGTTGCCTGCATTACGGAAACAACCATATATACAACAAAAATCGAAACAAGAACAATACCTACCCATCTTGAGAAGTATCCTCCGAAGTAGGCTACTGATGCATAAAACACTGCAGCCACAAAGAAAAATACCACTGACAAAACAAGGGGTTTTCTTTCAACCACTGCAGGACGAATTGCTATTGTCAATGCAGCAATCAAAGATGTATTGCAGATAATTGAGCCGATAGCATTACCGTAAGCAATCTCACCGTGTCCGGCAAGAGCCGCTCCTGCAGACACCATTACTTCAGGTAAAGTAGTACCGATAGAAACAACAGTTGCTCCAATCAGAATTTCAGGAATATGAAATCTGTGAGCGATACCTGTTGCACCGTCAACAAACCAGTCGCCACCTTTAATAAGGAATATAAACCCTACCAAAAACAATAAAACCGGAACCAACATAAAAAATCTCTCCCTCTTTTGATAATATTGCACATAAGTATCTTTTTCATAAAAAAAAGACCTTCATTGTGCTTTAACCCAATAAAAGTCTTGCCATTTAATACAATAGCGGGAAAAATCCGTACTGACGACTATTGTAACAACTTTTCTGTTGTCGGCTACTCCCCTTTAATTTACCTTATTTTAACACAAGGCATTTCCGTTGTCAACCGATAATTATCACTAAATAACACAAAAAAGGAGTTAATATGTTGAAAAAAACAAAAATCATTTGTACCATAGGTCCATCTTCGGAAAAGGAAGATGTAATAGAAGAACTTATGAAAGCGGGAATGGATACTGCAAGAATGAACTTTTCCCATTCCACCTACCAGGAACACAAAAAACGAATTGATACAGTCAAAAAAGTAAGAAAAAAACTCAACCTTCCCGTAGGAATAATGCTTGATACAAAAGGACCTGAAATAAGAATAAGAACTTTCGAAAAAGGATATGCAGAATTAATAAATAATCAGCACTTCATACTGACTACGGAAGACATTTCTGGAAATGAATCAAAAGTGTCGGTGACATATCCCGAAATTACAAATGTAATCAAACCAAATGAAAAAATACTTATAAATGACGGACTGATAGAACTTAGAGCAGAAAAGATAACTGATACAGAAATAATTACAAGAGTAATACACGGCGGCAAACTTACCGACAGAAAAAGTATAAATCTGCCCGACTCAATTGTAAAAATGAAATATCTCTCCCCTGCCGATACAGAAGATATATTGTTTGGATTGGAAAATGATGTTGACTACATTGCTGCTTCATTTGTAAGGTGCAAAGAAGATGTGGAAGATGTAAGAAGGCTTCTTATACAACACGGCAAACCCAATGTAAAAATAATTGCAAAGATAGAAAATGCCGAGGGAGTAAAAAATGCCGACGAAATACTTCTTGCCTCCGACGGAATAATGATTGCCAGAGGAGATATGGGAGTGGAGATTCCATTTGAGAAACTCCCCTCCATACAAAAAGAACTGATAAAAAAGTGCCACCGTTCAGGAAAAATCTCCGTAACAGCAACACAAATGCTTGAATCTATGATTACAAATCCCCGCCCCACAAGAGCAGAGGTTAATGATATTGCAAATGCAATCTATGACGGAACAAGTGCAATAATGCTTTCGGGAGAAACTGCCATGGGTAAATTCCCCGTGCAAACAACTCTCACCATGAAAAAAATTGCCGAAAGCACAGAACAAACAATTGACTATAACAGAGATTTCAAAGAAATAAAGGTAAAAAGTCTTACTATCACAGATGCAATAAGTCACGGTGTATGCACCTGCGCATCTGATTTAGAAGCAAAATGCATAGTTGCAGTAACAAAATCAGGGCATACACCAAGAATGATTGCCAAATTCCGCCCCTCATGTACCATAATCTCTCCTACCATAGACGAGGATATATACTATAAATTATCTCTCGTATGGGGCGTTATTCCGATAGTGAACGGCATAAAAACCACCGAGAAAGAACTGTATGACTCTGCAATAGAAAAAG
>JAZSJF010000011.1:0-2967 GCA_045534195.1 Clostridia bacterium
GACCGCTTGGCCTCCGACTTATCTTTATTCCTTTTCTTCCCGTAAATCTCAAACTCCTCGTCGGTATCAATATACACATTATAATTATTTAGTTTGTTTTTTAATGCCAGAATCCACCCCTCAAAAGCGGCTCCGTCATTCTGCATATTTTGTACAGCTGCATCTTTTCCCAGAGTAACATTTATTCTTTTTAGATTTGTGTTTATCACAAATAATAATCCTTCGGGAAGTTCCATGTTTTCATTTGCACCCAAAATTTCTTTAAGATTAGCTTTAAAAGATTCATTTTCTTCATTACATCTCATATTTTATTCCTCCGTATTTATAATTTCTTTATCCTTGGCTATAATCAGTTTTCTATTACCTGTAAGTTTTTTAAATTTCTCTGGCACTTCAGTATGCATCGGGATTACAACTTCTGGGTTTGTAATATCAATAACCATCTTTATTGCATCGAAGTCGGCATGTCCGCTTGTGTGCATGTCCAGTCTTTTGTATCCGCAAAGAAATTCTTTTATACTGTCCTGTTGAAGATAACCTTTCCACATTGAATATATAACTATCGGATTTTTGTCCTTATACATTTCCATTATCCTTTTGTGTTCGGTATTCCCGCACCTTACAAACATACAAAAACCTCTTTCTTCCATTTTTTCATCAAGGTTTTCGCCGTAATAAAGTGTTTTTGGAAATTTATATAAAGAACTTTTGCTCCCTGCATAATCTCTGATATATTCAATTAATGATAACTGATACTCGTCACAAATGCAATACCTCCCGCGGGGAATTACCGAACAAATCCCTGCAAGTCTGTCTATATTTGTGGATGAACACACCACAAAGACATATTTGTTTTCTTTAAGTATCGGTTTTATCCTGTTTATCAACTCATTTTCTGTTTCACTCTTTGCACCTTCTCTGTTAAGTGTTGTGCCCTCACACACAAGAGCGTCAACCTTTTTCACATACTTTTCAAGAGTCGGTTTTATTCCTTTTCCTTTAAACCCGTGTACTCTGAAATCACCTGTATGAAGTACACTTTTGCCATCTGCTTCAATTTTAAACATATACGCATCATAAGCAGAATGGTCTACCGTGTACGGAGTAATTTTCATGTCTCCGATTATGATAGGTTTTGCCACATCAAATGTTTTTATCGCATCTATTCTGTCAATTTCGTATGATTTGATGTCAGGTACTTTGCTTAATCTGTCGTTCAGGATTTTAGCAATTTCCTTTGATGCACCCCCCATATAAAGTGGAATATCTTTATTAATTGTATCAACAAGTCCCATATGATCTCCGTGATAATGGGTAAAGAAAACTGCATCGCAGTTTGTTTTTCCTTTGGTAACACCATCAATATCAAAAAGACTGGCATTTTCACAGTCAAGTTCTGCACCGAAATCAATGAACACTCTTGTATTTTTTGTTCTGTACTCTGTAGCACATCCGCCTATCTGATGTGTCCCTCTGTGTATGATTATCTCCATATATATTCTCCCTATATTTCATTCATCAAAACAGACTTTCCCTCAACCATAAGATACCAGCCTTTTTTCCGTCTGTCATATCCGATAAATTCTCCGGCACATCTTAATGTTTCTATATATCGTTGAATAGTTCTGTCCGTCATTTCTGTTATAACGGCAAGTTCTTTGGTTGTAATATACGGGTTATTTCTTATTGCAAAAAGAATCTTAAGGAGCATAGCCAATTTTTCGGAATATCCGTCTGACTTTGTTGTTTTTCGATAAGCCTTAAGCAAATCGTATTTCATATTTCGTTCCAACATAAATTTATCTTTGTAATAAACCGTCTTTACACTGTCAAATTTATTTTTCATAGTCTCCCTCGAACCGAGCAGAATAATAATTTCTGTACTGTCATTATATCCTCTGTAAAATTCTACAAAGAAATCAAATTCATCTTCTGTTATATTGTCGGTATTTATCACTACCGCAAAATCTGATTTTTCCACAATACAGTTTGCATCACCTGTTATATCTGTTATCTCTATTTCTTTTTCGGGGAGAGACTTCATTAAAACTTCTTTTTGTTCCTCTGTCAATCCATATACAAATATATTCGCTAACTGTATTTTCTCTGTAATTCTACATGTAATGGGATCAATTATTTTTTTGACTTTTATTTTTTTCATCTTTTTCACCTCTCATGTTATTGTATCAAATACAAACGACAACAGTATGTCAGTAACTATATAATATATTATTTTAACAAATTAAGTGTACTATTTTGTGTACAACAAAAAATAAACAGGTAATTAAAAATCAATTTTTCATTACCTGTTTATACGAAATCTATTTATTTGTAACTACCACATATCCCCAACCGTTAATATTTTTAAGTTTAAGGATTCTTTCATTATCTTTTGAAGTCTGCTCAATGGGAAGTCTTTCACCGTTGTCGCCTATGAGTTTGTACTCTTTGTCATCTCTTACAATGAGTTCAAAATCACCTGTTTCATCCAAAGATGAATTAATAAGCATTATATTCATACCGCCCTTACCATCAACTGTAATTGTGGGGACTAACTGAATATTTTCATCAAACATAACCTGAAGTTTATTTCCCGAAAGCCATTCAAGTACATTTACAATCTGGTGTCTTTTTGATATCAGGTTCATCTGATTTGACATAAGGCATCCGTCAACGGCAATTTTTGTACCATATTCTGATTCATATATAAAGAATGAATCATCTCTGTCATCGACAATTGTTTCTATATACGAAAGCGCCTCCGCCTTTTTGTCAGCACATATTGCATACGCATCGGTATCGTGAAATATATCCATAGAAATATGTCTGTATGAATCATCATATTTTCCATCTCATAAAAATGTTATATTATTAAAAAGAACTGCCCTCAAATATAAGAGCAGTTCTTCTTAAAATACATTAATTATTCTGCCTTAGGAGCATCTACAGGACATACACCTGCACAAG
>JAZSJF010000354.1:0-3270 GCA_045534195.1 Clostridia bacterium
GCCTCTCTTGCTTCACCGGGGCCGTTTACTGCACATCCCATAACTGCAACCTTTACTTTTTTGCGGACTGTCCTGAGATACTCTTCCACTTTGTTTGCAAGAGAAATCATATCATAATTACATCTTGCACATGTAGGACAAGACACAAATTCAGGTGCATTCTCAAGAAGATTAAGAGCCTTAAGAAGTTCACGGGCTATTTCCACCTCTCTTACGGGATCATCGGTAAGGGAAACTCTTATAGTATCCCCTATACCGTCTGCCAGAAGTGAACCGATACCAATGGCAGACTTGATTGTACCGCCGAGGAATGTTCCCGCTTCCGTAACCCCGAGATGAAGCGGATAATCAAAAGTTTTACTTGCAAGTCTGTAGGCTTCTATTGTATTCTTTACATCAGATGCCTTAAGAGAAATCACAATGTTGTCAAAGTCAAATTTATTTAAGATTTCCACATGTCCTTTTGCACTTTCCACCATTGCTTCGGGTGTAGGAGATTTGTATTTTTTGAGAATCTCTTTTTCAAGTGATCCGCCATTTACACCGATTCGGATTGGAATACCGAGAGAATCCGCCATTTTTGCCACTTCTCTCACTCTTGATTCTTCACCTATATTTCCGGGATTTATACGGATTTTATCTACGCCGTTTTCCATACATTTAAGAGCCAATTTATAGTCGAAATGTATATCCGCAACCAAGGGAATATGAATCTTCGGCTTGATTTTTGCTATAGCATCTGCACTTTTTTCATCAGGGATTGCCACACGGATTATGTCGCATCCCGCCTCTTCAAGTGCGATTATCTGCTCAATGCATTTATCATAGTCGGCGGTTTTTACATTTGTCATGGACTGGATAAGTATTCTTTCTCCGCCGCCCATAAAGAGATTTCCTACTTTTATTTTCTTTGTCATTTGAGTATCTCCTTCTTTATGATTTTTTCTTAGTCACAAAAGAACTTACTGCATTTATAAATGTGTCCTTTAAGTTGATTTTTTCTATATTCTCTCCCGCAATTATATCAGAAGAGCCAAGTACTTTGCCTTCAAACCGAAACTCGGCTTTCCCTATCTTATCACCTTTTGATACGGGAGCATTTATTTCATCGTTAATAATAATTTTTTCTTCTATTTCCTTATTTTCGTTTTTTCCCGACAAATATCCGAAACCCGATTTATAAAACAGTTCCAGTTGAGGTTTCTTACCCTTTTTCACATCACAGACACCCGCTTTGTCACCGGTATTTCTGACTGTAGTGATTTTGTAGGAATTGAACCCGTAATTAAGAAGTTTTGAAGCATCCGAAAATCTGTCTTTGGATGTAGGTGCCGCCATTACAACGGCAATAAGATGCATTCCCTCTCTTTTTGCAGTTGCACTTATGCAGTTTTTGGCTAAGGATGTAGAACCGGTCTTAAGCCCCGTTGCCCCTTCATAAAACCTTATAAGTTTGTTTGTGTTTGAAAGAGTAAACTCTCCGTTTCTCAAACTATCCATCCATATGGTGGTAAACTGAAATATATCTTCATATTTCATAAGTTCACGGCTCATAAGAGCAATATCGTAAGCAGATGAATAATGTCCTTCTGCATCAAGACCGTTGCATGTGACAAAGTGTGTGTCTTTCATTCCAAGTTGTTGTGCACGGTTGTTCATTTTGTCAACAAATGCCTCTACAGTACCTGATATATGCTCTGCCATGGCAACAGTAGCATCATTACCACTGGCAACGGCTATTCCCTTGAGCATATCCCTTACGGACAGACTCTCTCCGGCATCAAGGAATATGGTTGAACCTCCCATACTTTTTGCCCTTTCGCTTCCGGTAACAATGTCATCATATGTAAGCCTTCCCGCAGCAATCTCCTCCATTATAAGAAGCATAGACATTATCTTTGTCACACTTGCGGGAGGAAGTTGTTCGTGAGGATTATGAGAATAAAGTATTTCTCCCGTTTCATAATCCATAAGTATAGCAGATTTGCAAGTTAAATTCAAATCAATTTCCTCTGCATATACGAATCCCGAAATACAAATTGAAAAACAAACCAAACAAATAAGCAATCTTTTAAGCATAATATTCCACCTTTCTATATAAACATTATGCCGACTGCTTATCCCCGTATTACTGTCAGAATGCAACAATTTAATCTTCGGGTTTTAAGACAACTTACACATATACAAATTACAATACAATACTGTCTATTTCATCGAGTTCTTCCTGAGAAAAACTGATATTGTCAGTCATTTTGAGATTCTGAAGTATCTGTTCAGGCTTGGAAGCACCTATCAGAACACCTGTAACACCTTCTCTGCTATACACCCACGAAAGTGCCATCTGTGCGAGAGTTTGTCCTCTGTTTTTTGCCACATTATTCAGTTTGCTTATTTTGTCCAATACAGTTGGAGAAATGGATTTTTCATTAAGAAATCTGCCGTCTGTCCTCACTCTGCTATCATCGGGAATACCATTCAGATAGCGGTCAGTAAGCAATCCCTGAGCAAGTGGACTAAAAATAATCAATCCTTTCTTTTTGGCAACTGCGCTTTTGATAAGACCGTTTTTTTCAACAGTTCGGTCAAGAATGGAATATTTGTTCTGATTGATTACAAAGGGACAGTGAAGTTCTTCAAGTATATCTGCCGCCTTTTCCATAGTTTCTCCGTCATAATTTGACAATCCCACATAGAGAGCCTTGCCGCTTTTGACTATACTGTCAAGAGCCCACATAGTTTCATAAAGAGGAGTATCAGGATCCATTCTGTGATGATAAAAAATGTCTACATAATCCAGGTTCATTCTTTTAAGACTCTGGTCAAGACTGGATACCAGGTATTTTTTGCTTCCCCATTCACCGTATGGTCCGGGCCACATATAATACCCTGCCTTTGTACTGATTATGATTTCATCACGATAAGTACCCAAATCATCTTTTAATATTTTTCCGAAGTTTGTCTCGGCACTGCCTGCTTCAGGCCCATAATTATTTGCAAGGTCAAAATGTGTTATACCGTTGTCAAATGCAGTAAAGCACATCTTTTTCATATTTTCAAAGTCAGAATTGTCACCGAAATTGTGCCATAGTCCAAGGGAAACAGAAGGAAGTTTCAGTCCGCTTTCCCCACATTTCGAGTAGACCATAGTTTCATATCGTTTGGAATCTGCTACATAATTCATAATGTTTCCTTTCTATAATACCGCACTTTTTAATTTGTCATAATATCTTCAATAATACCGGATTTTCTTGCATCCGATAGTATATGTAA
>JAZSJF010000448.1:0-5041 GCA_045534195.1 Clostridia bacterium
GATTATTATAGCAGATAATATTTGTAAATTCAAGATACGAAGGTGAAAAATATGAAATTGAAAGATTTCTGTATCAAAGAAGGAAAGGAGTATTTGTTATCTGAATGGGATGATGAAAAGAATCTTCCGCTTACACCTGATACTGTCAGTCATGCAAGTTCAATTCCTGTGTGGTGGAAATGTGAAAAAGGTCATTCCTGGCAGACACAGTTGAGAAGCCGTTCTGCTACACTTACAAAGTGTCCGAAATGTAATGCGGCTGTATTGGCAAAGAAAAGAAAGATGCAGTTAAAACAAATGATGAAATAATTAATATGGAAAAGAGGGAAATATATGAAAAAAATATTATGTACAGTTCTTGTTTTGTGTATGCTGATAAGCATACTCCCTGCAAATGTTTTTGCAGCTTCGGTGGTCAATATTTTTAATATTACCGTAACCGAACCGAAAGCAGGGGCCAAGCCTGTAAATTCTGCAACACTTCCTGCAACGGCAAGTACGGAAGTTGTGAAGGTGGAATGGTCAGGAAAACTCGACAGTAACGGATGTTTTGTATCGGGTGAAAAATATAAAGTTTCTGTCAGTGTAAAAATTAAAGACGGAGTGGATAAAACTATAAAATATGTGCCCGGTACAACCAAGATAAACGGTCAACTTGCAATGATGCAAGGTCTTTCAGATGACAAAAAAAGTGCGATTATCTATTTTAACTTCAAAACTGCAGAAAATGAAAGCACTCAGACTAATACTTCAAATTCAAAGATAAGCGGTTTGTCGGTGACTGAAGAAGAGTGGGAGGTGCTTCGAATTGCCAATATAGAAAGGGCAAAAGATGGACTCAATCTACTTACCATGATACAGGAATTGCAGTTGTGTTGTAATATAAGAGAAAAAGAAATTATAGATTATTATTCTCATTCAAGACCTGACGGAAGCAGTTGCTTCACTGTTATAGACAATCAGATTCTTCTTTCTCATACAGGTGAAAATATTGCAAAGGGGCAGTACAATGCGAAGCAGGCTATGACTTCGTGGATGGACAGCCCGGGGCATCGTGCAAATATTCTCAATTATGATTTTGGTTATATAGGTGTAGGTAACAATCCTGATGCCAGAACATGGGTGCAGATGTTTTCGGACCGTGCACAGGTTGTGAGTTTTACCGTAAGTACAGAGCAGAGAACCTTTGATAAGAAGTCTGATATAATAGGTCATTATATGACACTTGTGGATAAGAATGGTTTTGTTTCATATCTTCCCCTCGATTTTGACTCTATGACAAATACAAACGGAAATTATACACCGAAATTTGAAGGTGTCGCTCCACCGGTGTTCAATGTGACAAATCCTGACAAAGCCACAGAGATTACTCCCGAGATTACTGAAAGACAACCGGGAGAAGCAGTTAACCCCAACGGCAAATTGTTTGATTGCTTTATCCCTATAGCAAACACTTATTCGGCACTTCTTCCAAGTTATCCAAGAAATCTTAAGGCCGGAGAAGAACTTGAATTTGAAATCGGAACAAGATTTGACAATGAAATGGGTAAATGGTCACCTGATACTCTTTTGAAGATTAACCGTTCCGACTATCAGGGAGGATATCTTAAACTTAAATATGTAGGTGCCTACGGAAGCATTGACAAAAAACTTGCCGATGAACATATGAATATCGGAGGAAATGAAGTATACTTAAATATAATCGGTGACCCCGGTGCACCGAAACTTACATATGAGCACGGATATGACATTAATAAAAACACTTCAGTAGTTGCAATTGATTTATATGATGCAAACAAAAAGTTTGTCCGTTCAATTTCTCCCGGATGTATCATTGTTGCATCGGGAACGGACGGAAGTTTTATAACATATTCAGAGTGCTATTCAAAATTGCATTCAATTTATTTCTCTCCCAGAGATGATATATTTGATAAAAATGCAGATAAATCAAACTCAAGAAAAACCACTATGGAAATGGCGACTGCCACAGTACATAACAAAGCAGATATTGAAAAACTTCTCTCTTCTGCGCCAAAAGCCCCGGGAGAGCAGTATAAGTTCCTTTCATATCCATCTGCCACAGGAGAGAAAAACCTCAATGCCAACACACTTCTTAATGACCACGAATTTATAACACCTGACAATACATATTATTATATCGGTCTTAACGGCAAAGAGATTGATCCGATAGTACTTCATAAAATTGAAAACGTGGTTGATTATGCACGTTATAATCATGCCATTGAACCAGGATACACACAGAGAAATGTTGTAACAGCAGACGGAACTTTATACGGCCTGACAAACAAAGGAGAAAAGAAGACTATCGCATCCAATGTCAAAAAGACATCTATCAATCACTATATGACAAATGACGGCAAAGTGGTTGAAATTGCAAGCGGAAAGGTAATAGCAACCGACTGTAAGGATTTTGCAGAGGCAAATTCTGCCTGGGCAATTGGTATTATCAAGAATGATGATACATTCTGGCTCAGTTATACTTACCTCGGAGATAAAACCGCTTACGAAAAAGGCTTTGAAAAGAAACTTGACAATGCAAAAATTGTAGTTCCCGAGGGTATTCTTGATTCGAATAATACATTCTATCGCTGGAATGAAACTATAACCAAGCAAGGTATGGATATGAATTCCTTTATGATGGGATATGTCAAAGAAAATAATGAGTACAAACTGAATCTTGTGAAAGTATGTGATGATGTTATCCGTATTTTCCCATACGAAAAACTCTCAAGAATAGGTTCGACAAATGAGGAACTTGTTCAAAAGACTGTAACAGGCTTTGCACTCACAAGTGACGGTACACTCCACGGATACGGCTTGTGGTATAACGAAAACTTCGGAAATCACGGTATGGCAGAAACACTTTTCCCAATGAGAAAAACCGAAAAAGACGGTAACTTTATCGGTGTAAAAACAGAAAAACTTGATACTATCGCGGCAATCCTCTGCCGTACCTGTGATAACCAAAGATACAAAAAGGCAGCCGTGTATGACAGAGACAAAGACGATCCGCCTATATTTGTATCAATAACAAGAAACGGATTTCTTGCAAGAGACGGCGTAGTTTATTCATTTACTGACACTTCCCAGGCGGATCCTGAAGGAATGGCTTATGCTACACCGAATTATGACAAGGATTTCGGTCAGATGCAGCACTATTCACAAACCTTCAGAGCGTATGCACCCGGCAAAGACCCAATCAATCTTTTGCCTGATGTATATTCCTGGACATTTGAAAACAGACGCACCTGTCTTTTGGAACGCAGTGACGGTTCTGTGTGGATGGCGGCATATCATCCCAATAGCGCAGATGAAGATATCAAAGAAAGACTGGGCGGATATCAGAACTCCAATCCGATACAGATTACTCAGCCTACAACCAAAAAAGCCGCCCTTGATTATATCCCTGTAGACGGCGGAAGAGCAAAAGTAAGTTTCAGTGATGTAAGTGATGGTGCATATTATGCAGAAGCAGTGAAATGGGCAGTGGGAAGAAATATCACAGCCGGCACATCGGATACAACCTTCTCACCTGACCAGACCTGTACAAGAGCACAGATTCTCACATTCTTATGGAGAGCACTTGGTTCACCTGAAATGTTAGGTGACAATCCGTACAAGGATGTATCGGATACAGACTATTATTTCAATGCGGCGAAATGGGCTTATAATATGGGAATGATAATGGGTGACAAATTTGAAGGCAACACACCTTGTACACGTTCTGCAACTGTAGAGTACATCTGGAAAACAAAAGGTGAACCTCGTGCACAGTACAACGGTAATTTCACCGATGTATCAAATAATGAGCCTTATGCAGAGGCAGTTGCATGGGCAGTAGCAAATGGTGTTACTTCAGGTACATCTGCTACCACATTCTCACCCGACAGTACCTGTACAAGAGGTCAGATTGTTACATTCCTTATGAGAGCAATGAATAAATAAGAATATTTAAAGTGTTTAAGATTTAATAATACATAATCTGTAACACATAAATATAAATAAAAAACAAAGGGGATTAAAAAATGAAAAAAATTATTTGCTTAATTATCACACTTGTGATGCTTGTATCAACATTCAGTATACCTGCAATGGCATTATACGGAACACCCGGTTCAAATGATAAGATTGAAGCAGCGGAAAACGCTATCAAAAAAGCCGCAGAAACAAACTATGCATATAATGATATGAAAAAAGAATCATTTATTGCAATGATTAAAAAATTCGTTCCTGAATCAACAGGTGTCCGTGTAGAACTTTCACTTTCAGGTCACTTTTATGCTTGTAAGGATGCAACACCTTACAAGGAAGGTTATGCAAGGGCAAATATAGATTTTTACTGGAATCTCAAAGATTCAACTACTGAAACATACGAACTGAAGCATACCGCCCCCATTACATTCACAATTCCAAAACTTCCAAAGCCTGAGGTTACATCATTTGCAGATGTTGTACCCGGTGCTTATTATGCAGAAGCGGTAGAATGGGCAGTAATCGAAAAAGTCACTTCAGGTACATCTGCTGTAACATTTTCACCGGATGATACCTGTACAAGAGCACAGATTATCACATTTATCTACCGTGCATACGGCTCACCGGCAGTTAGTAAAACTTACAAAACAAAGTTTACTGACGTCTCAAAAGACGACTATTTCTATGATGCTGCATGCTGGGCAGAATCAAATAAACTTATAACCTCAAAAAATTTTGATGGAAGTAAGGCTTGTACCCGTTCTGATGTGGTTACATATCTCTGGAAAAAAGCAAAATCACCAAAACAGTCAACAACCACACAGTTCAGCGATGTAAAATCCTCAGCAAGTTATGCACAGGCTGTTAACTGGGCTGTGAAGGAAGGTATCACAAGCGGAACAAGTGAAACCACATTCTCTCCAAAAAATACCTGTACAAGAGGCCAGATTGCTACAATGCTTTTCAGAGCATTTGTAAAATAGGAGAGAGTTAAAAGAAAAGGATTTTGACAATATTATTATCCTTGTGTATGCTTATAACTATGTAT
>JAZSJF010000246.1:0-6924 GCA_045534195.1 Clostridia bacterium
ACCGGGATGGCACATTGAGTGCAGTGCTATGGTAAACAGATTTCTTGGTGAGCATATTGATATTCATTCCGGCGGTATGGATCTTATTTTCCCTCACCACGAAAATGAAATTGCACAGAGTGAATGTGCTAACGGATGCAAATTTGCCAATTACTGGCTGCACAACGGATATATCAATGTTGACAACCGTAAGATGAGTAAATCACTGGGAAATTTCTTTACCGTAAGAGATATAGCGCAGGAATTTGATTATGAAGTAATAAGATTCTTTATGCTCAGTGCTCATTACAGAAATCCTATCAATTTCAGTCACGAATTGCTCAAACAGGCAGAAGCGGGACTTGAAAGAATATATACCTGTATTTCCAATCTTGAATTTATGATGGCAAATGCAAAAGGTGACAAAAATGAAGTAGAAGGTCTTGATTCCTTCAGAGATAAGTTTGTTGCCGCAATGGATGATGATGTGAATACTGCAGATGCAATATCTGTTATATTTGATCTTGTGAAATTTGCCAATACAAATATAGATGAAACATACTCAGAATCCGCAATTGAAAGTGTGATAGCACTTATGAAGGAACTTGGCGGAGTATTGGGTATACTTTCAAGAAAATCAGAAGACGGTATGCTTGATGAGGAAATCGAAGAACTCATACAAAAGAGAACCGATGCAAAGAAAAACAAAGATTTCAGTGAGGCAGACCGAATCAGAGATTTGTTAAAAGAAAAAGGCATTCTTCTTGAAGATACAAGACAGGGTGTCAAGTGGAAAAGAGTATAAAGTATGTTTGATTTCACACCTGATATAAGTGTCAGTCAGATTTCATCCCTCCAACTTGCTTATGTTGGTGATGCGGTATATGAATTATATATCCGTACCATGCTTGCAAAAGACAAAAATATTCCGGTAAACAAACTTCATAAAGAAGCCACCACATATGTGAAGGCAAAGGCACAGAGTGAAACCATTCACAAACTGGAGCCGTATCTTACAGAAGAGGAAATTGCAGTGTTCAAAAGGGGCAGAAATACAAAATCTGCCACTTCAGCAAAAAATGCGGATATTGTCGACTATCGCCATGCAACGGGATTTGAAGCATTGATAGGGTATTTGTATCTCAAAAAGAATTTTGAAAGACTTGATGAAATTCTCAAACTGTCTTTTAAGATGCATAATGAAAATTAAATAAACAAAACTATTACCGGAGGCTGGTAATAGTGAAGTTAAAAAGAGAAAGTATATTCATAAATCTAAAAAAATTACTGTTGATTACAGTCGGGGCATTTATTATGGCGCTTGGAGTAAGTGTATTTCTTGTGCCGTCAAAGGTTGCAGCAGGAGGAGTAACGGGAATATCCACCGTTATATACCTTAAGACAGGTATTCCTTTGGGAGTTTCGTACCTCATTATAAATGTATTTTTGTTTTTGTGGGGATTTAAGACTCTTCCGAAAAAATCTCTTGTATATACTGTATATGCCACATTGATTTCGTCAGTTTTTCTCGATTTCGCAGAGAAATACGGGATTTTGTTTGATGACTTTGTCATATCTTCTGTATACGGCGGTGCTCTGACCGGACTGGGAATAGGGATAGTAATTATAAACGGAGCATCTACCGGAGGAGTTGATCTTCTTTCGGTAATACTCAACAAAAAGTTTCCCGGTGTTTCCGTGCCGTTGATAATACTTTTATCGGATATTGTGATTGTCACACTTTCTGCCTTTGTGTTTTCGGATTTTTCTCTTATTCTGTATTCTTTTGTGGCATTGTTTGTTGCAAATAAGGTGATGGATTATGTGATAGACGGAGTGAATTTCGCCAAGGCGGTGTATATAATAAGTGACAGACATCAGAAGATATCCCGTGAAATTATACTTTCGCTCCAGAGAGGAGTTACCGGAATATATACAAAAGGTATGTATTCTGATAACAACAGAATGACTCTTATGTGTGTGGTCAGAAAAAGAGAAGTGCATAAGATAAAGAATATCGTAAGAAAATCCGATCCGGATGCTTTTGTAATTGTTGCAGATGTAACCGAAGCACTTGGAGAAGGATTTAGTGTATATTGATGTTACAAATATATATGTAAAGGAGTTTGTATTTTATGAATAACAAAGAACTAATGATAACGGCTTATAAGATAAGAAAGCATGTTATTGAAGCAGTTTTTCATCCTCAGGCAGGTCATCCGGGCGGTTCACTGTCAATAGCAGATATATTGTCTGTACTTTATTTTGATAAGATGAATGTTTCTCCCGACAAGGCTAAGGATCCTGACCGTGACAGATTTGTATTGAGCAAAGGACATTGTTCTCCTGCACTTTACGGTGCACTGGCAGAAAAAGGCTTTATTCCGAAAGATGATATAAAGACATTCCGTCATATAGACAGTTACCTTCAGGGGCATCCTGATATGAAGTCAATCCCCGGTGTAGATATGTCTACAGGTTCACTGGGACAGGGAATATCTACAGCATGCGGTATGGCTCTTGCAGGAAAGATTGACAAGAAGGATTACAGAGTATATTCCATTCTCGGTGACGGTGAAACAGAAGAAGGTCAGGTATGGGAAGCAGCAATGTTTGGTGCACATTACAAACTTGACAATCTTACCATTTTTGTTGACTTCAACGGATTGCAGATTGACGGTGATATTACAAAGGTAATGAATCCTACACCGCTTGATGAAAAGTTTGAGGCATTTGGTTGGAATGTAATCACAATTGATGCTCACGATTATGACCAGATAAAGGATGCTGTAGAAAAGGCAAAGACCGTAAAAGGTAAGCCAACAGCAATTATCGCTAAGAGTATCAAGGGTAAGGGTGTTTCATTTATGGAAAACAATGCTTCATGGCATGGTGCAGCACCTAACGAAGAACAGTACAAACAGGCTATGGCAGAACTGGATGCAAAACTTTCAGAATTGGAGGGTAAATAATATGTCAGAATTAAAGAAAATAGCAACAAGAGAATCCTATGGTAATGCACTTAAGGAATTCGGTGCAGATGAAAGAATAATCGTTCTTGACGCAGACCTTTCCAAATCAACCAAGACAGTCACATTCCAGGCGGAATTTCCCGAAAGACATTTCAATGCAGGTATTGCAGAGGGTAATATGACAAGCGTTGCAGCAGGTCTTGCAGCATGCGGAAAGGTTGTATTCGCAAGTTCATTTGCAATTTTTGCTTCAGGAAGAGCATTCGAGCAGATAAGAAATTCTGTATGTTATCCCAGACTCAATGTAAAAATCGGTGCAACTCACGCAGGTATTTCTGTAGGTGAAGACGGTGCTACACATCAGTGTAACGAAGATATTGCCCTTATGAGATCACTTCCGAATATGACAGTTATCAGCCCGGCAGACGATGTGGAAGCAAGACTTGCGGTTAAGGCTGCAATCGAAACAGACGGACCTTTCTACCTGAGATTCGGCAGACTTGCAGTAGATGTTGTCAATGATAAAAATACATATAAATTCGAAATCGGCAAAGGCGTAGAACTTAAATCAGGTAATGATGTTACAATAATTGCAACAGGTCTTATGGTTTCGAAGGCACTCAATGCCGCAAAGACACTTAAGGAAGAAGGCATTGATGCAAGAGTAATCAATATACATACAATCAAACCTATTGATAAGGATATTATTATCAAAGCGGCTAAGGAAACAGGTGCAATCGTTACCTGCGAAGAGCACAGTATTATAGGCGGTCTTGGCAGTGCGGTAAGTGAAGTTCTTTGTGAAAACACACCTTGCATTATGAGAAGAGTAGGTGTTAAGGATATATTCGGAAGATCAGGTAAACCTGCAAATCTTTTAGAAGTATACGGTCTTGACGAAAAGACTATCATAGAGAATGTAAAGGATGCCATTGCAAACAAATAACCGGTAAATTGCTGCAGCAGAGTAATACTGTTGCAGCAATTTTTCTGTGATAAATTACAGAATTTTATATGAATAATCATACTTATTCATCATAAATAACAGTTGAATTTTTGACGGAAACAATGTATAATATATAAGGTGTTAAATTTTTAACAATCACAAAGGCGGTGCAGTTTTGACTAAGACAGGATATGTTTCAAAAATAGTGAATGGACAGACTTATGTAATCACAGAATGCCAATCTGCCTGCGGTCACGATTGTTCTTCCTGTTCATCAGAATGTAAGTCCAACATAAGAGAATGTCTTGCAGCAAATGATGTGGGAGCAAAGGTTGGCGACAGAGTGGAGATGAGTGTGGATGACACAAAGATAGTGTTTCTGTCGTTTGTTGTCTATATGCTTCCTCTGATTATTCTTTTTGGTGTATGGACTGTAAGTGATTGTTTGTGGAATGATAATCTGATAAACACCCTGTTGGTAATGGCGTTTCTTGTTTTGTGGCTGATTTTTATTGTGAAATACAACAAAAAAGGTGTCATAAACAAAATAGAGAGAATATTATAAAGGATAAGAATATGAAAAATCTTTCTTCAAAAGATGTAGTAAAAGATATATTGAATAAATCCGGATTCAGGTTTTCCAAGTCTTTGGGACAGAACTTCCTCATAGACGATTCTGTACTTGATTCCATAGTATACGGTGCAGAACTTACTGATGAGGATTATGTACTGGAAATCGGTCCGGGATTCGGTACACTTACACAGAAACTTTGCAAAAATGCAAAAAAAGTTGTGGCAGTAGAAATAGACAAAACTGCAATCCCAATTCTTGAGGATAATCTTAAGGAGTTTGACAATATAAAAATAATCAATGATGATGTGCTTAAACTGGACCTTCAGAAACTGTGTGACGAAGAGTTTGAAGGCAAATCATTCAAAGTAGTTGCAAATCTTCCTTATTATATAACTACACCAATTGTAATGGCACTTCTGGAAAACAATCTTAACATCTCAATGCTTGTGGTTATGGTTCAGAAGGAAGTTGCTTTAAGATTCTCTGCAAAACCAAACAAAAAGGACTACGGTGCAATTACACTTTCGGTAGATTATTACTGTGATACCGAAATGGTGTGCGATGTACCTCCACATTGTTTTATGCCGCCACCAAAGGTGACAAGTGCGGTAATAAAGTTTGTGGTAAGGGGAGAAAAGAAGGTTTCGCCAAAGGATGAAAAACTCTTTTTCAATGTTATAAAAGCCGCATTCGGTATGAGAAGAAAGACACTTCTTAACGCTCTTTCAAACTCAGGATGCATAAATCTTACAAAAGAAGAAATCTGTACTGCCCTTGAAGAATGCTCTGTTGATCCCGGAAGAAGGGGAGAAACACTGGATATTTTTGAATTTTGCGCACTTTCTGATAAAATTTTTGAAAAAATTCAAAAAAAATAAAGGATTTTCAGAGGAAGTGTCGAAATATTATATAAGTGGGGTTAATTTGGAAACCTCGGTATTAAAAAGTTATTTATTAATCGGAAGGAGATATAAAAATGACAAACAACAAAAAAGTTTTAACATGGCTTGACGAAATGGTTAAGCTCACAAAACCGGATGAAGTTATCTGGATTGACGGCAGCGATGCTCAGAAAGAGGCTTTGGAAAAAGAAGCATGTTCTACAGGCGAAATCAAAGCACTTAACCCTGACAAATTCCCCGGTTGTTTCTTGCACAGAACAGCTCAGAATGACGTTGCCAGAGTAGAAAACAAGACATTCATCTGCTCAAGAAGAAAAGAAGATGTAGGTCCTACAAATAACTGGATGGATCCTAAGGAAACTTACGAAAAACTTTCCAAACTTTATGACGGTGCAATGACAGGCAGAAAGATGTATGTTATCCCATTCATCATGGGCCCTGCTAAATCACCATTTGCTAAAGTTGGTATTGAACTCACAGACAGCATATATGTTGTTCTCAATATGCTCATTATGACAAGAGCAGGTAAGATTGCTCTTGAAGAAATCGGTGATGACGGCGATTTCACAAAATGTTTACATGCTTCCAAGGATCTTTCTGACGAAGATAAGTACATCTGTCACTTCCCTGAAGACAACACAATCTGGTCTATCAACTCTGCTTACGGCGGAAACGCTCTTCTCGGTAAGAAATGTATGGCACTCAGAATTGCAAGTTACCTTGGTAAAGAAGAAGGATGGATGGCTGAACATATGCTTATCCTCGGTCTTCAGGATCCAAAAGGTGAAATCACATATGTATCTGCAGCATTCCCATCAGCATGCGGTAAGACAAATCTCGCTATGCTTATCCCACCTGCAGAATATGACGGCTACAAGGTATTTACAGTAGGTGATGACATCGCTTGGCTCAGAGTAGGCGAAGACGGAAGACTTTGGGCAGTTAACCCTGAAGCAGGTTTCTTCGGTGTTGCACCGGGAACAAGTGAAAAGACTAACCCAAATTCACTTCACACTGCTATGTCAAACACAATCTTCACAAACGTTGGTTTGAAAGATGATGATACAATCTGGTGGGAAGGTCTTGACAAAGATGTTCCTGAACACGCTATTGACTGGAAGGGTGAAGAATGGACACCTGCTAAGTTCAATAAAGAAGATAAACTCACAAGTTGTGCACATCCAAACTCAAGATTCACTGCTCCTGCAAAACAGTGTCCATGTGTATCTGATCAGTTTGATGCTCCACAGGGTGTGCCAATCTCTGCTATGGTATTCGGCGGAAGAAGAGCAACAACTGCTCCATTGGTATATCAGACATACAGTTGGAATCACGGTGTGTTTGTAGGTGCTACAATGGCATCTGAAACAACTGCTGCAGCTACAGGTGCTGTTGGCGTTGTTCGTCGTGACCCCATGGCTATGAAGCCCTTCGTTGGTTACAATATGGCTGAATACTGGGAACACTGGATTGAAATGGGTAAGAGGCTTGGCGACAAGGCTCCCAAGATTTTCCACGTTAACTGGTTCAGAAAAGATGATAACGATAACT
>JAZSJF010000217.1:0-5544 GCA_045534195.1 Clostridia bacterium
GACATGGCTACGATCCGACTTGGAGAGGGCCACGATAGTGGCGAGGGGATTGCAAAAGTGCTCCCGCTTAAGCGTTTTTTATACGGCAGGACAAAAGCCCTGCCATACATTGTTATTTGTTATTTTGCTTAAATTTGTTATGTTTCCATTGAGATGTTTCGACTTCCCCTTCGACTACCGCTCAACATGACAGATAGCGGCTTGTGTTGTCATTCTGAATGAGCGAAAGCGAAATGAAGAATCTCATAAGGGTTTACTTAAAATATCCTCTGTTATTTGATATTTTATTTAAGCTGATTATTACTTTTCCATCATTTTACACTTTACACTTTGCATTTGTTTATTCAATGACTTTATCATTGAATAAACATCGCATCATCGAAGTTTATTGTTTATGTGATAAAATTCACAAAATCAAAGTTTATGGTTTATCAGCAATGACCATACGCAACGATAACTCATATATATCACCGTTTATCGTCTTGGCTGAATATTCAACTTTTCAACCAATGCATCTTGCAGAAATTGTGATACATTTATTCCGGCTTCATTTACTTCATAATTTAACCAACTTGGCAAGGATACATTTCTCCTCACTGCCTTGGTGTCAATTTTTCGTCTATATTCTTTAGTATCAACATCAACCATAGAAACAAAGCCTTTTCCATATTCTGCAAACGTTCCCGCCGATACATTTACATCATTAATATCTGACGGTTTGGGTATTGTTTCATTGTTTTCTTCCAACGAAACAAGTGTAATCGAAATTGCATCTCGTGCCATATAAATAGCATTTTCCATATCGGTTCCCTCAGTAAAGATTTCTAAATCGGGCACCTCAATCAAATAACAGTCATTAGTTTTTGTAAAAATTGTCGGATAAGCCTTTATCATAATTCAATCCTCCATTTCTTCAAAATTGCTCTTGCGAGTTTTTCGTTTATTTCTTTATGGCGAGGAACTTTTTCAATCTCTGAACCTCGCCGGTATATATCGTGATTTCCTCCGTGTCGTTCAAAAGAAAATCCAGCTGCTATGAGTTTGTTAACCAAATCTCTTTGTTTCATTATATCACCTCTGCAATATTATTATACACAATTTTTACACAAAATGCAACAGCTTTCAAAAATTTTATAAATTTCGGGTGGTCGATGTTTATATGGGTAAAAAAGAACTGTAAATTGTAACATCGGGTCGATGTTTATATGCTTGATGCACCATTTTTGCCGATTTTTCATCTTCCGGTAAAAGTGCCTGAAAATCAAAAATGGCTTGAAATCAAGCCATTTCGGACATCATCATCTTAAATTAGAGTGCTGCTAAACAATAAACATCGCATCTCCGAAACTGAAAAATCTGTATCTTTCTTCCACTGCAATTTTGTATGCTTTGTCAATGTTTTCTTTACCTGCAAGAGCGGATACAAGCATGAGAAGTGTGGATTCGGGCAGATGGAAGTTTGTTATAAGACAGTCAACAATTTTGAATTTGTATGGCGGATATATAAATATCTCGGTATTTCCGCATTCTTCCCTGAGAAGACCGTTTTCGTCGGCAACAGTTTCAAGCACTCTGGTACTTGTTGTGCCTACGGATATGATTCTTCCGCCGTTTTTCTTTGCATTATTTATAATATCTGCATTTTCTTTATCTATATCATAATATTCCGAGTGCATTTTGTGTTTTGTTACATCATCTACCTTTACCGGACGGAATGTTCCAAGTCCTACATGCAAAGTGATATATGCAATATTTACACCCATAGCCTTTATTTCTTCCAGTAGTTTGTTGGTGAAGTGGAGTCCCGCCGTAGGTGCTGCCGCAGAGCCTTTTACCTTTGAATACACTGTCTGATATCTTTCTTTGTCCTCCAATTTGTGTGTAATGTACGGAGGAAGAGGCATCTGTCCCAGTTTGTCCAGTACATTTTCAAAAAGACCTTCGTATTTAAATTCCACAAGTCTGTTTCCGTTGTCCAGAACTTCAATTACTTCTGCCATAAGTTCTCCGTTGCCGAATTCTACCACACATCCCTTAAGGGCTCTTCTTCCGGGCTTGAGAATCACTTCCCATATGTCCTTTTCCACCCTTTTGAGAAGAAGAAATTCTATCTTTGCTCCGGTGGGAACTTTTGTTCCGTACAGACGGGCAGGGATAACTCTTGTATTGTTTAATACAAGGCAGTCGCCTTTTTTAAGATAATCCTTTATATCTTTGAATATTCTGTGTTCAATACTGCCGCTTTTTGAATCAAGAACAAGAAGTCTTGAACCTGAACGGTCGGAAATAGGATCCTGAGCAATAAGTTCCTCAGGTAAATCGTAGTAAAAATCGCTTGTTTTCATAATATGTCCTTTCGAAAATTTTGTATTTAATGTTTAAGGGGCGACCCCTTTTTCATTAATTTTGTATACACCTCATCAGTCACTTCGTGACAGCTTCTCCTCAAGGAGAAGCCTTTGGTAATCATATTTCACAGACATACAAGCCTTCCCCTTGAGGGGAAGGTGGGTATGCGTAGCAACTCGGATGAGGTGGTGAAATAAAATCAATACAAAACAACGGTTGTATTCACAACCTACACCTCATCAGTCACTTCGTGACAACTTCTCCTCGAGGAGAAGCCTTTGGCAATCATAATTCACAGATATACAAGCCTTCCCCTTGAGGGGAAGGTGGGTTGCGTAGCAACTCGGATGAGGTGGTGAAATAAAATCAATACAAAACAACGGTTGTATTCACAACCTACACCTCATCAGTCACTTCGTGACAGCTTCTCCTCAAGGAGAAGCCTTTGACAATCATAATTCGCAGACAGACAAGCCTTCCCCTTGAGGGGAAGGTGGGTTGCGTAGCAACTCGGATGAGGTGTAGAGATAATCAAAAATCCCCAAAAATATTGAAATAAATATCATTACAAACGCCTTTGAAATTTTGTTTTATCTGAAGATTAGAATATCTTAAAACTTTTATTCCGTTTTCATTAAAAAATTTATCTCTTACGGCATCTTTTAATAATGCACTATCTGAATAATGTTGTTCTCCGTCAAGTTCAATAATGAGTTTTGCACTTGGTATATAAAAATCAGCAACATAATTGGAAAAAACTTTTTGTCTGTATACATTTACAGGTAAAAGTTTCAAAAAATCATACCACAGATGTTTCTCTTCTTTTGTCATATTTTTTCTTAAGGTTTTTGATATGGATGTAAGTTTTTTGTTGTAAAATTCATTCATATTGCTTCTCCTTATATATGAAAAAACAATTTTTATATACACCTCATCAGTCACTTCGCGACAGCTCCTCCTCAAGGAGAAGCCTTTGGCAATCATAATTCACAGATATACAAGCCTTCCCCTTGAGGGGAAGGTGGGTATGCGTAGCAACTCGGATGAGGTGTTAAAGTTCCATCTTTCAACTTTTGTTTTACTCTTCAAGGTTTGCGATATCCTCCGATACTTCTGCTTTTTCCACTCTCAACAATGAATCGTCAACAGTTGTTCCTGAGAAATAGTGGGTAAGGATATCGGTGGAATTATATCCCATATCTGCCATAGCCTTTGCACCCCACTGACTCATACCTATTCTGTGTCCCCAACCGTGACCGTTAAATACATACTTGTCCGAGCCTTCTTTAACAGAGGGTTCATATGTGGCAATACCGCCTGATGAAAGTACGGAGAGTGTGACAGGTGTGGCAGAGTTCAGAAGTGAAATATTATTTATACCAATTGTAGAAAGTCCGTTTGCGCCGATTACTGCCACAGTGGGATAAACAGAAGTGCTTCCCGGGGCTTTAATCGTGAAATACTGGCTTTTCAGACCAAAGAAACTTCTTACATTGCCGTTTTTTATATGATGTTCGCCATTTTCTCCGGTAATCTTCACATCATATACAGTCCCGTTATCCTGAGATATTATTTCCACATTTGTTACATTTCCGATATCAATTTTATTTTTTTCAAGAAGAGCGGCTATATCTTCTGCACTCATTTCCTGAGTCCAGTTGTAGCATGACGCCTCGTCAGGATTTTCATAAGGATCATCCACACTTACAAGATAGGGAAATTCACTTCCCCATACATATTTTACATTTGCGGATTTTCCGCCGTTTGATGAATAATAGAATGTCTGCGCAACCTTGCCGTCATACATTACCAGTTGACCTTTTGTTTCGTCTACTGCCCGGATGGTCATTTCACCTTCGCTTGACATTCCGGAATACACCTGGGTATTCTGAGTGTTGTCAAGATTGAATCCGTAGGAAGCGTATCTTTTCCAGTTGTTTATGGCATAAGTTCTTGCACAGATTGCCTGGGCTTTCAGTGCTTCTATAGGCCATGAAGGGCTCATTTCCATTCCAAGTACAGAATACAGATATTCTTCAAGATTTACCTTGTTTATGATTGTCATAAGATTTGCACTGTCTTTTACAAAAATCATACTTCCTCTGAAGTCTTTGCCGTCAAGTTGAAGATTGCCGTAACCGGGATTTATACACAAATTGGGGAATTCTTCATTTACATATATCCCATCCACCTGAAGTTTGCCTTCTTCAGACACACTTACAGTGATTTCCGTTTCCATAAGTGCCGAAATAAGTACAAAAAGTCCGTTTTCTTCTTCATAACCCAACTCAAAACCGGAGTCGCAGTTAAGAACTGCACTCTCTTTGGCAGTTGAAGAATAATGAAGTCCGATTTTTATGTTCTCATAATCTGTGCCTGATGCATAAGATGTAAAAGAGAACAGATTAACAGTCAATATAAAAGTAAAAAAAGCACACAATAGTCTTTTCATCCTGCAATCAATCCTTTGTAAGCAAATATTTATACATAATAATCATACTACAAAACAAATAATAAGTCAAATTATGCAAAAACTTATAATATATATGAAATAAACTTGACTTATCTCCGATAAAAATGTATAATTATACCGACTATAAACAGTATTGGATGGTGTAAAAAATGAAAAAGTATAACATCGCCGTTGTGGGCGCTACCGGTATGGTAGGAAGAACATTCCTTAAGGTGTTGGAAGAAATCAATCTTCCTGTAGAAAATTATTATCTTTTTGCTTCTGCAAAATCTGCAGGCAAAAAAATCGAATTTATGGGAAAAGAATATGTGATTGAAGAACTTTGTGAAACAAGTTTTGACAGAGATATTGATATTGCACTCTTCTCTGCAGGCGGTTCTACAAGTGAAAAGTTTGCTCCTATCGCTGCATCAAAGGGTGTAACAGTAATTGACAACTCAAGTGCATGGAGAATGGATCCGGAAGTCCCGTTGGTAGTTCCTGAAGTAAACCCTGAGGATATCAAGTGGAATAAAGGTATCATTGCAAACCCTAACTGTTCTACAATTCAGGCAATGGTTGCTATGAAGCCTTTGCACGATAAGTACAAAATCAAGAGAGTAGTTTATTCTACATATCAGGCAGTATCAGGTGCAGGTGTGGCAGGATATGAAGACCTTGCAAACGGATTGAAGGGCGAAGCACCAAAGAAATTCCCTCATCCTATCGCAAACAACTGTCTC
>JAZSJF010000272.1:0-3481 GCA_045534195.1 Clostridia bacterium
ATCCGGATGTATTCAACATCCTTCTTCAGATTCTTGAAGACGGCATTCTTACCGACAGTCAGGGAAGAAGAGTTGATTTCAAAAACACTGTTGTGATTATGACATCCAATGTAGGCGCAAGAAAGATTATCGCTCCCGAAAAGAAATCCATGGGCTTCGGAAACAATGAGGAAACAAAAAACGATGAAACCATCAAAACAGAAGTTCTGTCCGAACTTAAAGAAATGTTCCGTCCCGAACTCATCAACCGAATTGACGAAATAATCGTGTTCCACAAATTACACACAGAGCATATCGAAGAAATCACAAAACTTATGCTCAACAACCTTTCTCAAAGACTGGAAAATATGGAAATCTATGTGGAATTTACTCCCGAAACAATTTCATACCTTGCAAAAGCGGGATATGATCCTGTGTATGGGGCAAGACCGCTCAGAAGAGCCATTCAGACAGAAATCGAAGATATGATTTCTGACGAAATCCTCTCAGGCAAAATCCAGAAAGGCAAAAAAGCAATTGTGGACATAGCCGAGGGTAAACCCTCTGTAAAACTAAAAGCGGGAAGACCAAAAAAGGAAGAGTCGGAAGTATAACGGAAACTTCTGAATAAATATGAAAAAGACCGTAACTTTTTATCATAGTTACGGTCTTTTTCTGGGAAAGCCGAACCATAGAGATATTTTAAAAATTCTTTGGCGATATACTCGCTCACGCTCGTGCGATATATTTGCTAACGCAAATTCGATATAACTTACGGACAGTCGAGGACGCCTGTCCCTACAGTTGCGATATGATATAAATTCCTTTTCTCGTCCCGAAGGGACATATCGCATCCGTCAGGATATATCGCGTACGAAGTACATATCGCAAATTCCGTCAGGAATTTATATCGATGAAAAAAGACATTTTTCAAATGCGAAAAATGTCTTTTTTCTGGTGCGCCTGATGCGATTCGAACGCACTGCCTTCAGAGTCGGAGTCTGACACTCTATCCAAGTGAGCTACAGGCGCAAATTTTATGTAATGTCCGGGATATTTATCACTGCTTTTATGACTACTCCCAGAACTGTCACATCAGATTTTTTGTATTTTATACTTTTATAATTTTCATCATTGCTTTTTGGCACAAGAGTGACAACATCATCTTCTGAATACACTTCTCTTACCATAAGTCTGTTATTTATCATAACTGCACAAAGACTGCCGTTTTCTGTTATCTGTTGTCTTTCCACTATTACAATATCATTTTTGTTTATATGAAATTCGTCTATACTGTTATCATCAATCTCAATAGCGAAAAAATCTCCCCTTCTGACATTTACACAGTCCGGAATCTCCATATAACTCTCTATCTTTGAGTACTCTTTGTTTCTAACAGCGTCACAGTCGGTAGTTTTGAATACAGGTATGTGTCTGCCTTTCATAAACTGAACATATCTTTCCCTTAAATCCGTAATACCTATAAGATAATCAACAGTTACATCAAATGCAATTGCAAGTTTCTCGATTATCTTGCCGGGAGGTGATTGCCAGTTTGTTTCATAATTGCTGACTGTTCCTTTTGATGTAAGACCTACCATTTTTGCAAGGTCTTCCTGAGTCCAGTGATTTTCATCTCTAAGTTCTTTGATTCTTTCACCGATTGTTGTTTTCATAATATCTGTCCCCCATTTTTATACCGTGTAATTATACTATTTATTTTTGCCGATGTCAATCGAAAAAAGGGGTGTAAATTAATTTTGATTTTTACCTTCTTTGATTTTGATACACATAAGATAAATTTGTTATATTCTCAGACTTTTTGAATGGTTCAAAACATCTTTCTCAGTCTGTCTGCGGCATTATAAAGATTTTTTACTCCTTCAAAAGCATTTTCTTCTGTAAATGCATTCATATAGCGATCTGCCTCAAGAGTGAGATATCCTTTGTAATTTATATCTTTAAGTGCTTTTACCACTTCTTCAAAGTCTATATTCATAGAAAATGGAATCTGGTGAGAATCCTTCCACTGATCATTGTCGTGAATATGAAGTGCCTGAAGTCTGTCACCCAATGCTCTTATAGTATTTGCCGCGCCCACTGATGAACCTCTCATTTCTGCATGCCCTATATCAAGACATGCACAGAAAAAATCATCATTAACCACATCTATATGCTTACAGAAATCCTCTGCAAGAGAACAAGCCGCAGGTGCAGATTCATCCTTTTCTTTATTCCAGTTCCACATATTTTCTGTAGCAATTTTCACTCCGTATTTGTGTGCATCTTTGAGAAATCCTCTGAACATTTCTGCATTTTCTTCTGCAGAAAGATTATTCTGAGGATGTACTACACAAATCTCTGCTCCTGCTATTGCACTGCATTCCAGGGCTCTTTCTATATATGAGCGTACCGATTCATTGTTGGTAGGAAAAGGCGCATGTGCCTGATTGCATATGATACCGTTATCCTCACCGATTTTTCTTAATCTCTTTGCAAATTCCGCATAGTTCTTTCCTGCAAGAGGATGATCGTTTTCGGGGATAAATTCTCCCTTTCTCACAATACACATACGAAACATGGAAAAGTCCCAGGCATCAAACCCCGCCTTTGCCACATATTCTATTGCCTTTTCTTCGCCTACTACTCTTGTGATTGAGCCGATTTCTGTAGATACTTTCATTAATCTCACCCATCCTTAATGTTGATGATAAAAATATATCATAATACACTCAATATTGCAATATCCTTTTTCTTTTTTGCATATTCAACAGTTTTATATGCTCCACCCATATTTTTCTTAACATAACATATAATAAAATCCGAACTATTGACCATATATTCATTACATTTTATAATTTTAAGTTTTTTTGGAATATTGTCGGGCAAATCTGCCATAATAATGCCATCATACTTTTTATAATATTCTTCTCTGTATTCATTTATTTCAGATGTCAGATAAGGAATAACCAGCGTTAGTTGTATGTGCGGATATTTTTCCTTAAGACTTCTTACGGCTTTTGCACATAACTTGTCAAAATCCCCATAGTTTCCTACATAGAATTCTGATATATTATGGCTTGTAATCAATTCATTAATAAGAGCAACCAACTTATCATATAGGTCGTCTGTATGATAAATTTTGCTATGTCCGGCAAAACAACATATTCTATCCATATAACTAATCACCTCTCAACCTCGTTTGCACAGCATTACACACCAAAAGATTGCAAAAACATATATTTTGATTGCATTTTATCATAAATAATCCAAAAGTGCAAACATATTGTTCTCTTTTGAGATTAGTTTGATTGTCGTTATTACATATTATTTGGAATATACTATATGTGACAGAGGTGATTTCAAATGAAAAATAAAAATTTTGATATATGGTTGGGAATTGGTCTTAACATATTGCACTACAGGAAAGAACAAGGACTAACACAAATAGAATTAGCAGAAAAATGCGGCATAAGCAGAACATATATGCAAAAAATCGAAA
>JAZSJF010000409.1:0-2285 GCA_045534195.1 Clostridia bacterium
CACTTGTTCCTATGCGTGGTATTTTTGAAGCGTTGGGAGCAGAAATAGAGTGGGATGATTCCACAAAGACAGTAACAGGTACAAAAGGTGATACAAAAATCACATTGCAGATAGGAAATAAGGAAGCAAAGGTTGGTGACAGTGTTGTGACTCTGGATGTGCCTGCAACTATTGTTTCTGACAGAACAATGGTTCCCGTAAGATTTATTTCCGAATCATTGGGATGTAAGGTTGACTGGGATGGTGCAACAAAAACAGTAATTATCAATTCTTCCAAGTATAATATGGCAGAACTTGTATCAGAATTCCACAGACCTGTTCCTGCAGAGTTTACAAAATCAAGTTCTATGGACGATATGATTTTTTACGGAAAACCTGCTATTGAAGAACAGGAAAAAATTTATGCAGATATCAAGGCTATGGGCGAACTTGTCTGCTCTACAGACAAATTTATGGAAGGCCTTTCAAAAGTTCAGGGACCTGAATACGGCAATTATGAAGTGATAGATGTAGAAGGACAGCCTTTTACAAAATCTCTCAAGATTACCTGTAATGAAGTTCCTGAAAAGAGTTCGAAATTTATAGTAAGAACTTCCGCAACTCCCGAAAAGAATCCGGGTGACGGTGTAAAAAAAGAAGATATGATGCTTTTTGCTTTCCGTTTCAGACTTCTTGAAGGCGGTAACGAAAACGGAAGAGGGGAAGTTCAGATTCAGATAGAACATCCTGAAACATACAAGAAGGCTCTTTTCCAGAAAATCAGTGCAGGTAAAGACTGGGAAATCGTATATATGCCTTTCACAGGTGTAGAAAATGCAACATCAATCGGTATCAGACCGGGATTTTCAAAACAGGTAATAGAACTCGGTGGTGTTGAAATCGTCAATATGGGACCTGATTTTGATTCTGCAAAGTTCCCAAGATCAGCAGAAGAACTTCCTGAACTTTCAGAAGATGCCGAATGGAGAAAAGATGCTATTGAAAGAATCGAAAAAATCAGAAAAGGTGACTTCTCCGTTATCGTAAAGGACAAAGACGGAAATGTTATCCCTGATGCAGAAGTTGAATTCGATATGTTTGAACACGAATTCCAGTTCGGTACAGCATTCAACAATGCAGTAAACAAAGATGAAACATATGCAAAGAATCTTGTAAGACAGTTCAACACAGGTGTTGAAACAAATGATACAAAGTGGGGACCTTTTGAAGGACCTAAGCGTGAGCAGGCTATAGAACAGTTTGAAACTGCTGTGAATCTGGGTATCAAATATATGAGAGGACATTGCCTCTTCTGGGAAAGACCTCTTTCTTCAAGCGGCGGACAGTGGCTCACTCCTGAATATATGTTTACTGAAGAAATTATGTCAGGTAATGCAAGAGAAAAGTTTGACGAATACTGCAGAAAGCATGTAGAAGATATCTGTACAGTATTCAAAGACAGAGTGACCGAGTGGGATGTAGTAAATGAAATCGTTGCATCTACAGACCACAGAGATGTATACGGTGTGGAAATCTACAAACAGTGGTTTGACTGGGCAAGACAGTATGCAGGTGATGATTGTGTTCTTTATTATAATGAAACTGCACATCACGACCCGATGTATTTCACAAGAATTGATGAACTTGTGGAAATCGGTGCAGATTTTGATGCACTTGGTATTCAGTCACACTATGACGGCGTAATGAAAATGCCGTCAGAAGTGATGAAACTTCACGATGACCTGAGAAAATACGGCAAAAGACTTAAAGTAACTGAATATTCAAACTCTATTTCTGATATTTATCTTCAGGGTAACTATATGAGAGATATGCTTATCGTTACATTTGCAGAAGAGATGATGGACGGTTTTGTAATGTGGGGATTCAATGATGCAAACCTTTTTGCAAACTTCTCACCAATGTATGACAACAACTGGAATCTCAAACCTTCAGGTCTTGTATGGGAAGATATGGTATATAACAAGTGGTGGACAAAGGATGCCAAGGCTACTACAGGAGCAGACGGAAAGGCTACTGTAAGAGGATATTACGGAGACTATGATGTAACTGTAACTGCAAATGGTAAGACAACTACACAGATGGTTGCATTCCATAAAGGTTACGACAATGTGTTGGAAATAACAATGGAATAGAAAAAAGAGAAAAAAGGGGCTGTCTCACTAAAAAAGTGAGGCAGTCCTGATTTTTTGCACACAAAAAGCCGCTGAAGTATGGAAACTTCGCGGCTTTTGTGGTATAATGAAGTATGATTACTAATTCAAAAATACAAGTAGATTATACAACAA
>JAZSJF010000408.1:0-4188 GCA_045534195.1 Clostridia bacterium
TGGATAAAGTCTTTTTACTGCCTGTGCCATCACATGTGATGCTGAGTGTCTGAGAATTTGCAATTCATTTATTTCGTTCATAATTTCTCTCTCCTTTTATATAAATATCATTTTGTAAACAAATAAAAACACCCTTCAATACGGGAATATCCCATATCAAGGGTGCATAATACACGGTTCCACCTTGAATTTAACTCAATTTCCGACTGACGCAACGGAATTCGGCGGCATTTGTGACATATATCTTTCTCATACCGCTGCTCGTGGGTGGTTTTCATACAAGGCTTACATAGTGCTCACAGCCAAGGCACTACTCTCTCGGATAAGTTTACTCATATTACTCGTCCCGGTCATAGCATTTAACATATGTCATTATACATAATATGGTGCAAAAAGTCAAGAGTTTATTGGATTTGATTGACGAAACAAAATTATTATTGTAAACTCTTAAGAGATTGCCTTTTTTAATTGATAAAACATTCATATTCTGTCATATCAAGTACATCTTCTGCAGATATACTTTCGGGAATGTCGATAGACAAGGTATATGTATACTTGCCTGTATCATCCTTTGCGATTTCATAATCGTAAATTGTAATATTTTTATCACTGAGTATTGCTTTGAGTTTTTTGAGATATCCTTTTTCGGTTACATCTTTTACAACAAAATAAGTAAGGTTAATCTTTGTGGTGATTCTTGTTTTCATATGAAGAAGAAACTGTGCAAAAAGAATAATCAAAGTAGCACTTATGCCCACTACATACATTCCGGCACCTATTGACATACCGATTCCTGCTGTGGCAAATATACCCGCCGCAGTCGTAAGACCGGAAATACTGCTTTTGTGAACATAAATCATTCCTGCACCAAGAAAACCGATACCGCTTACGATAGTTGATGCAACTCTGGAAGGATCAAGTCTTATATCCGCGCCAAGATGTTTGTAATTGGTTATAAGATCAAAGAATCCGTATTTGGATACAAGCATCATAAGTGCAGTGGCACATGCTACAACACAATGAGTTCTTATACCCGCATCTTTTGCTCGGTTTTTCCTTTCAAGACCAATCAAAAAACCAAGAAGTCCTGCGATTATAATTCTCAGAACATACTCAGATTGCAACAAAAAATAATCTGACAACATTTTCACCTCCAAAAGATATAATTAAATATATTAATACAAAAAATATACTTTGTCAACAGTAATCAGTACTATTTTATCATATCAAGAAATTCTTCTTCGTTGATAAGGGAAATCCCCAGTTCTTTCCCTTTTGTAAGTTTGCTTCCGGCACTTTCACCGTACAAAACATAATCCGTCTTTTTTGAAACACTGCCCGATACTTTTCCGCCGAATTTTTCTATTATTTCAGCAGCCTCTTCCCTTTTCATAGAAGGGAGTGTTCCGGTGATAACAAAAGTTTTGCCTTCAAATCTCAGGTCATCCGATTCTTCTTCCGTATATTCTGTGTTTACACCTGCATTTTTGAGTTTTAATACAAGTGCACGGTTATCTTCTTTAGAGAAATATTCAACTATACTTTGGGCAATTATACCTCCTACATCCTCGACCGAAGAAAGACTCTCAAAATCTGCATCCATAATGGCGTCTATGGTTTTGAATCTTTTTGCAATCTGCTTGGCGGTATTTGCACCGACATGGCGTATACCGAGAGCAAAAAGAAGTTTTGACAGACAATTTGACTTAGAATCAGATATTGCTTTGAGAAGATTGTTTATACTCTTTTCCTTGAAATTATCCATTATTTCAATATCCTGATAAGTAAGATAATACAAATCCGCGCATGATGAAATAAGATTTTTTTCAAGGAGTTGTTCTATGGTAGACGGTCCGAGACCGTCAATATTCATTGCATTTCTTGAAGTGAAGTTTTCAAGCATTCTCTGAAGTTTTGCAGGACAATTCTCACCTGTACATCTGTAAGCCGCTTCTCCTTCATCTCTTGCGGTTTTTGCACCGCAGACAGGACACAAATCAGGCATTTGGAATACTTTTTCGTTGCCGGTTCTTTTTGAAGTAACCACACTTACAACCTCAGGAATTACATCTCCCGCCTTCTGAATGATAACAGTATCCCCTATTCTGATGTCTTTTTGTCTGATATAATCAATATTATGAAGAGTTGCTCTCTGTATGTTTGAACCTGCAACAAATACACTGTCAAATTCTGCGGCAGGGGTAAGCACACCGGTTCTTCCCACCTGAATTACAATATCTCTTATAACGGTTTCTTTTTGTTCTGCAGGATATTTGAAAGCGATTGCCCATTTTGGTGTCTTGGCATTTACACCAAGTTCTTCTCTTTTTGTAAGTGAATCTACTTTGATTACGGCACCGTCAATATCATAAGGAAGATTGTTACGGTCATTACCGATTTTTTCAATTTCGGAAATGATATCTTCATCTGTTTTTACAGGAACAGAACTTCTGACCACTTTAAACCCACACTCTTTCAGAAATTCAAGACTTTCTGAATGGTTCAAAAATTCCACACCTTCTGCTCTTTGAATATTAAAAACAAAAATATCAAGATCTCTTTTTGAAGCAACAGCCGAATCAAGTTGTCTTAAAGAACCTGCGGCGGCGTTTCGCGGATTTAGAAACAACGGCTCGCCATTCTTTTCTCTTTCTTCATTTATCTTTTTGAATGTGTCTTTGGAAATAAACACTTCGCCTCTTACTTCAAGGTAAGGGACATTTTTCATAAGTCTGAGAGGAATTGATTTGACAGTTTTTAAATTAAGAGTAACATCTTCTCCCACAAAACCATCACCTCTTGTTGAGCCTCTTGTAAATATTCCGTCCACATACTCTAACGATACAGAAAGACCGTCAATCTTTGTTTCGCATACAAAACTTACTTCACCTGCAGAGTCTCTCACTCTTTTTGTAAAATCTTTTACTTCATCAAAGGAAAAAGCGTCAGTAAGACTTTGCATTGCAACCGAATGATTTACCTTTGAAAAACCTTTGAGAATCTCTCCGCCGATTTTTTGGGACGGAGAATCAGGTGTTACAAAATCCGGATTTTCTTTTTCTATCTGAAGAAGTTCTCTCATAAGCATATCATATTCATAGTCTGTACCTGAAGGATTATCCAGTACATAGTATTCATAAGAAAGTTTTTGTATGATAGTTTTAAGTTCTTCGTATCGTGTTTTCGGGTTCATATTTACCTCACAAAAATTAATTCATTATTTCTATATTCTTGCCAAAAAATATTTTTTCTCTCACAAGATCGGAAAATTCAACTTTGAATCCCTCATAATACTTCTCCATAGCATCAAAAACAGTTTCAGGTTTAAGATTCTTTTCACCTGCAGACAAATGCATCTTTATAACCATAACACCGTCTTCATCAGATATTTTTTCAATATCATATATCATTGGTCTTATATCTGTAGGATTGACACCTTTTTTGGTCTTTTTGTCAACAATGATTTCGCTGTTTTTCATAAATTCATCAATATTGATTTGTCCAGTATACTCTATGGTTGCCTTATAAAGTGCTGATTCGATTTTGTGAAGAGGTACATAGCCTTCCTCAAGTTTCCGACAGTCCGTCACTTTAAGTCCCATAGGTATATGATCATTTATTCTTCTGATTATTTCTGCACAGTCCATATCTTCATATAACTGAGTATCAAGGTATTCACACTGGCTTAATACCCCTACAGAGCAAGGAAGTCCAACGGTGAGGATAATGTGCGGATTGAATCCTTTGGAATAATCAACGGGGATTTCTGCCCTTTTGAATGTTCTTCCGATAGTGCGGACAAAATCAAGATGAGAAATGTATCTTGCTTCTTCGCCTTTTGTATATTTAATTCTGTATTTACTCAAAGCAGACACCTCCTCCAAAATTTGCACATCCGCAACCTGAACATTTTTCTCTGCAATTAGGAGTTACTTCTCCTCTTTCTGCTCTCTTGGCTTCTTCTATAAGAAATTCTTTTCTTACTCCAACATCAATCATATCCCACGGGAGAATTTCATCAAAATCTCTTTTTCTTACATACCACTTGCCGTCAAGATTACACTCTTCAAACGCATTATCCCATGCTTCTTCTTTGAAATGTTCATCCCAACTGTCAAATCTTGCACCGTTTTTGTGTGCGGCGATTATAACATCAGAAAGTCTTCTGTCGCCTCTTGCAAACACACC
>JAZSJF010000024.1:0-1571 GCA_045534195.1 Clostridia bacterium
TTCATTTAACGGCGGTGTTATATTTCTGTCATCAGTTTTAAGTATAATGATTACAAAGGAAAAACTATCTGCAGGGAAGATTTTTGGCATATTGCTTGGTATAATGTCAATTTGTATAATAGGAATACTTTAGGAGGACAATGAAATATGATTGAATTTGAAAACAGACTTCCCCGTCTTAAAATGGGAGATGAAAGAGTAGGCACATACAACAATGTGGAGGTTGGATTTCCATCTATTACCACTACCACAGATCCAAAACTTGGTATGTTTATCAAGGATTTAAGGTCAAGTATATTGTCAGAAAGAGCCCTTCTTTTTGTAGATGACAAAATCCTTATGGTAAACAAAAACTGGATTCGCGATCATGTGCATACTATGAAAGCGATGAAACACTTTGAATATAATCTTGATTCGTTTCTCAATTTCATCATTGATACTCAAAGGGAAGACGGACAGTTTTTTGAACTTATCAAACAGTGGGATGATGCTCATCAGAAATTTGTTGACGAGGATTGCCTTATAAGATATCCTGAAGATAATGTATATCTTGCAAGACTTGAACTTGAGGCGGATGTGGAGTATCTTGTGGTAGAAGGTGCTTTTTATCTTTATCAGACTTCCGGTGATAATGAATGGCTTAAGAGAGTTCTTCCGAAACTTGAAAAAGGAATAGATTATATCACAAGCGCAGAAAAAAGATGGGACAAGGAACATGGCCTTGTCAAAAGACCATTTACCATTGACACATGGGACTTTGAATACAACAGAGCGGGAGCGGACAGAAGAATTGATGAAACATCTAAAATGTCTATAATGCATGGCGATAATTCGGGCGTATATCAGGCGATGAATCAACTGGCTTGGTTCAACAGACGCCTTGGAAATGAAGAAAAGGCACTTGCTTGGGAAGAAAGAGCGGAGAAACTTAAAGAAAATATGTTTAAATATCTCTGGAATGGCAAATTCTTTATTCATCAGTTGCATCTGGGACATAACGGTGCAGACAATCTTGAATCAGAAAGACTTTCTTTGTCAAACAGTTATGATATGAACAGAGGTGTCACCGATGTGGCGCAAGCAAGAAGTATAATCGAAGAATATATCCAAAGAGGCAAAAAGACACATCTCTTTGCAGAGTGGTTTACTATTGATCCGCCTTACGAAAAGTTTGGTAATCATACTCCGGGAAGTTATGTAAATGGGGCAGTATCACCGTTTACTGCAGGTGAACTTTGTAAGGCGGCATTCAATAACGGTTATGAAGAATACGGTTGGGATATCCTTCAGAGATTTATGAAAATTATTGAGAGAGACGGCAAGGCATATTTCCTCTATTATCCTGATTCTGCTCCACATCCCGACCTTGGCCCTTGTGCATGGGGGGCGGCAGCACTTATAAGTGCAGTTGATGAAGGTCTTGCAGGTATATTTGATAAAGGTGTAAAATATGATGAAATCTATTTTGCTCCAAGATTTCCTGTTACATATTATAAGGAACTTCGCTATATTACAGGTTATGAAGTATCAGGAACAAAGGTGGATGTAAGATATATCATCAAGGATGAGGG
>JAZSJF010000139.1:0-25396 GCA_045534195.1 Clostridia bacterium
CAGGCGGTGCATTTAAGAAAAAAGGTGAAGGAAATAGATCCTCATGCTTTTGTTATAATTACCAATACAGGAGATATAATTGGAAAGGGTTTTCGTGAATACCTGTAGGAAATGTAAAAATTCCCCATAGTGCAAACCGTCAAAGGTGTATAATAAGGATATATTTCCGATTGTTGAAATGTCAATTTTTTAAGGTTGAAAAGCACTTGATTGTGCTTTTCTTTTTTTGTGTGACGGTTTACTTTGAACAAACTTACACTCTCGGCGTATCATATACGCCTTCGGTTCAGTTTGTCCAATATGAGAAATTTTTTTAATTTCCTGATTCAGTATCACATACTGCTTCGGATTCTGTTATAAATTAATCTATTGTATTTTGTTTTTAAATGTGTTATTATATAATAGATGTATTATATTTAAGGGGAAGGATGTGTGACAAATGAAAAAAACGGACAAAATCATTGCGCTGATTGTATCTGTTATGATACTTATGTGTATTATATCTCTGCCTGCAACGGCATCTGCTCCCGACATTCATTCGGAGTCATATATTCTTTCGGACATAAACAGTGATGAGATTCTTTATCAGAAAGGTACATACAAAGAGGTTTTGCCTTCGGTATCTTCTAAGTTTATGGCAATATATACAGCCATTAATTCCCAATCGGAAGAAAATGTGATTGTTAAGAAAGAATGGCTGGATGAACTTACCAATGATAAACCCAGAATGGGGATTTCGGCGGGAGAAACTTATGCAAAAAAAGATCTTATAAGAGCGTTGTATCTTACGGATTTTTATGATGTGTATCTGTGTATTGCAAATCACATAGGTGAATCCGGTAAGGGATTTATCGGTATGATGAATGACAATGCAGCGAAACTATCAATGGTAAGCACACATTATGAAACTCTTTCGGGATACGAACAGGGCAAGGAGTATACCACTCCATATGATGTGCATCTTCTTATGAAATCACTGACAAAAGACAAAGCCTTTGGTGAGATTACAAAAGATGCATCATATATTGTGAAACCGCTCAAAGGCAAAAGAGAGCCACTGGAAATAAAGCAGATGCTTAATATCAACGATCCGCAGAGCCAGTGGTATATATCGGGAAGCAAGGTTGCCCGAAGCGATTATAATAAGAACTACGGATACAGTATAGTATTTTCGGTGTTGAGGGATAACAGAGAGATTCTGTGGATTTCTTTCGGCAACGAAAACGGCGATATGTGTGCAACAGAAGCGGCGGAAGCGGCGGAATTTGCTTTTTCTGATTACAAAAGGGTTATATACACCAAAGAAGAAATAAAGAAACTCTATAAGGGAGAAAAAAATCTTTATATAGAACCTGCATCTGATATTTATGTGACAGTTCCTTCAGGGGTGGAAAAGGCGAATCTTATCGCAACAGTGAAAGAAGATAACCGTATCGCCACATTCAAAGCAGTGGGAAACGGTGTTGATTTTGAGGTGGAGATATCCCGTGTGAAGGCGTCGGGAATAAGATTTTTGTGGGAAGGATTTCTTACGGTAATCCGCTGGATTCTTGCAGGAATAATCTTTATTATAGTTGCAATTTGTATTTTGTATATTCCGTTGTCTTTTGTGTCAGAAAAGAAGGCAAAAAAATTAAGAGAGAAAAAAGAGGAAAAAGTCCGCAGACTAAAAGAAAAAATGAAGGAAAATGAATAAAGATAAGGAGAAAAAGTTATGGAAAATTTGATTCTGGTAGTAGATGATGAAAAACCTATCGTGGATATACTCAAACTCAACCTTACCAAAAGCGGATATAAGGTTGTAGAGGCTTATGACGGAGAAGAAGCAGTAGAAAAGGCAAAATCCTGCGATCCTGATCTTATTTTGCTGGATGTTATGCTTCCTAAGATGGACGGATTCGGCGTGTGCAAAAAAATCCGCGAAACATCTTCCACTCCCATAATTATGCTCACTGCAAGGGAAGATGAAGTGGACAAGGTACTGGGACTTGAACTTGGTGCCGATGACTATATGACAAAGCCTTTCAGTCTGAGAGAACTTCTGGCAAGAGTCAAGGCAAATTTAAGAAGAACAGTTATAGCCGTTACAGACAACAGTCAGTCGGATATAATGGAATTCGGTGCGATTAAGATTATCCCCGAAAAGTACGAAGTTACAAAAAACGGAACAGTAATAGAACTTACATTCAGAGAGTTTGAACTTCTCAAATTCCTTGCTATGCAGAAGGGTAAGATTTTTTCCAGAGAATCCCTTCTCAACAAAGTATGGGATTATGAATTCTACGGTGATGTAAGAACAGTAGATGTTACCGTAAGAAGACTTAGAGAAAAGATAGAAGACAACCCGAGCGAACCACAGTACATAATGACAAAAAGAGGTGTGGGATACTACTTCCACGACTAATCTGATATAATTTATATATTGGAGGACATTCAGGTGGTTCAGGACAAAAAGTTTTTTAAATCCAGTGTCCGCTATAAGATTATGGCGATGTTTGTGCTTCTTACAATATCCGTAATCATTATTATCGGGACATTTATGATAAACAGAATAGACAGGTTTTATAATGACGAGTTTGAAACTCTTATGACCAATGTGTTCAGTGAGGATTTTCAGAGAGAACTTGATATGAAACTTTCGGGAGAAGATCCCCTCTCAAGTATTGATTCCAGTATTACTGCATATCTGGGACAACTTGGTATAGATTCTTTCAGAAATTACTATATTCTCGATGCATATAACGGAAAGGCACTTTTGTCATCAAACAGTGCTCTTGCAAAGACTCTCATTGCCACACCCAATATTATTGCGGCTATGAACGGCAAGGTGGGAGATATGTCGGGATATACCTCCAAATATATGGACTACAGTGTGCCTGTAAAAGACGGAGCCGATGCGAAATATATCATATACATAAAGGATTCCAAGGAAGAAGTTGATGATATGGTCAACAACATTCTTTCCATTATCTTTATGGCGCTGGGACTTGGAATCATTATTTCCATCGCATTCGGATTTCTTCTTTCCAAAACCATTATATCACCTATATCATCCCTTACACAGAAGGCACAAAAAATCACTTCAGGTGATTTCGGCGACACAATCGAAGTGAATTCTTCTGATGAAATCGGTCTTCTTACAAAGACATTCAACGATATGGCGGTGGAACTTAACCAGACTCTCGGCGAAATCAAAGGAGAGCGTGACAAGGTAGAAACGATTCTCAGACATATGGCAGACGGGATTATGGCGTTTGACAACCACGGCAGAATTATCCATATAAACCCTGCTGCAAGGGAGATTCTCGGAATCGAAAAGATTGAAAAACTGCATTTTAACGAAATATTCAAAATCACCGATCTTACTGTTACAAGAGTAATGTTTTCCGGTGAGTACAACGCTATAGAAAAGCAGATGGAAGTGGGCGAAAAGGAAATCAAACTTCTTTTTGCCAAGTTTAAGACAGATGACACACCGGGCGGTGTGGTGGTGGTTATCCAGGATATCACTCAGCAACAAAAACTGGAAAATTCCCGTAGAGAATTTGTTGCCAATGTTTCCCACGAGTTAAGAACTCCCCTCACTACAGTGAAAGGGTATGTGGAAACAATGATGGATTCTGTTGAAGAGAACGATATTGACAGGGATATGTTCCATACATTCCTCAGTACCGTAAACAAAGAAACCGACAGAATGACAAGACTTGTAAAGGATCTTCTTACCCTTTCAAAACTGGACTACGGTCATAGAGAACTGAAAAAAGAAGATGTTGATGTATCAAATCTTGTAATGAGTATCGTTGATAGAATGAAAATCAACGCTTCCTCAAAGGATATCGAACTTGTTTATGAGCCTACAAATCAACTTCCTGTTATTTCGGGAGATAAAGACAGACTTGAACAGGTGATAGTAAATATCATATCCAACGCCATCAAATATACTCCCGGCGGAGAAGGAAGGGTATTTGTTTCCACCGGAAGAATGTATCAGAATGTGTATATCAAGATAAGGGATAACGGTATGGGCATACCAAAAGACGATCTTCCTCATGTGTTTGAGAGATTTTACAGAGTGGATAAAGCAAGAAGCCGTGAACAGGGCGGTACAGGTCTTGGCCTTGCAATATCCAATGAAATCATCAAGGAACACGGCGGAAAAATCACTATTTCCAGTGATTACGGTGTGGGAACAGAGGTTATTGTTATGCTTCCTGTGGATGAATAAAATGTCAAGTTAATGTAATGACGCTGTAATATATCTGTAACAAAAGGATAGTATAATAGTAAATGTAGAAATGACGAAAGTTGGAATACTCTTTTTTGCGGAGGTAATATATTATGAAAAAATTTGTTATAGCAATCCTTTGTATGATGATTGTTATCATTCCGTTTGGTGCAATGGCTGCACCGGAATTTGTAGGTACCGGTTATGAAGGAAACACCAATGCGCTCTTTACAGTGCTCAATCCTGATTCTTTCAGTACAACCACATCAAGTTCTACCTGTATCGTATCTGCTGCAGGTACAAAGAACTCTACAATGGCTGTATATCTCTATGATGCTTCTACAGGTATGTACAGAAAGATCAATACATTTATCAACGATGTGAAACAGAATGAAAAGGTTGTTGGAGTAAGCGGTCTTTATGCAGAACAGGTACTCCTCAGAAATGGCCTTAACAAAATTCTTGTATATGCTCAACTTGGTTCTGATATTCAGACACAAAGACTTGAAGTTACTCTTGTTTCCGACAAGTTCGGCGGCAATCTCAAGGCTTATGTAATGGGCAAATAACAAAATCTGATCGGGAGCGAGGTACCGATTATGAGAAAAATACACTTAAAAAACGCTGTACTGGTAGTTCTTATACTGTGCAGCGTTATTTTAGCCTTTAATACCTGGACGGATGAAAAATTATGGTCCGATGACTATAATTTTTTTTCTGTTATTAAACAGAAACTGGGACTTTCGGATAAATACGGTGCTTTTGGTTCATTGTCAAAAGAGCGTCTTGCCATGCCCCACAGAATAGTGGTGAATAATTCTGCCAAACGAAGTGTGTATTATCAGAATGAGGAAGGATTTGAAGAACTTTTTCATAGTGTGAGAACAGTTTTTGAAAAGGCACTCCAGACTGAGAAATACCAGACTGTATCTGAATCCAAGTGGTACTCTGCTATCAAAAACAAATCTGTGTTTGTCACATATCCGGCAGTGTATGATATATCCATTATAGGGGATATATTCAGAATAAAAGATCCGGAAATCTCCGTAGGCAGTATGAAACAGTTTGTCATCACTTCCGAGTCGGACTATGACGATACACTCAGTGTGTATATCAGAGATGAGAAGGATGGCAGTTTCAAATTGTGTTATGTGGATTATGAAATTGCCAAATTTCTTGATGTGGTTGAGGGCAGTGCGAAGGATTCCGCAGGTGCTCTTCCATATTCCTTTGAATTGAATTTTGACAAAGGCGGCGACAAAAAGCAGAACACTCTTATCGGATCGGAAGTTCTTTTGAACATTGTTCCCACAAAGCACAAAGGAATCGCACCTTCAAACCATATTGTGGCATCAGACGGAAGGTTCAGATCTGATGTTGTGGAAAAAATCCTTAAATGCTTTGACTACAACACTTCATCCCCGAGAAAGTATCCGGACAAGGATGATGTTGTTTATGTAGAAAATTATTCCACCATCAGATTTTATAAATCAGGTGTTGTAGAATATAAGGCAATTGCAAATGATAAGGGGATTTCCCTTGATGTTTCCAACAAAGACAATATCAGAGAGGTATATTCTGCATCTCTCGGTTTTGTGTCAAAACTGTGGCAGACCGCAGTGCCTGACCGTGAACTGAATCTTATGGTGTCTTCCGATGTGGTGGGACTTAATAAAAATTCCACTTTCAAAATCACTATGAATTATTACAACGACGGATATATAATAAGAGATGATATAAATATGGACATAAACAACAGTGTTATGACCAATGCGGTAGAAATGGTGATTACTTCCGGCAAGATTGTTTCATACCGTCAGGTGATGAAGTTGTATGATGAAACAAATGAAACTCTTATGAATATGTCCACAATAGATGCCATAGACGAGTTGTATCAGAATGAGGAGTTTTCTCTGGGCAAGGCAGTTGTAAGCATTACTCCTGCATATACCTTTGACGAAAACGGCAACTGCATTATGACTTATATTGCACTGGATGACAAAAAACAGGAATTCCTTTTGAAACAGCGGGGATAAGGAGGTAAGATTTTATGAACTGGAATAAGTTAAAGACATTTCTTATTGTGCTTTTTTCAGCATTGAATATTATCCTTATTATCACTATGCTTACAAAGGATTACAAAGAAACGGTTGTGCCTCAGACCACTATACAGGACACTGTGGAAATCCTTAATAAGAGAGGGATAAGCATAGATAAATCCATTATTCCCGACAGGGCAAAAAATATGGAAGGATTCCCTATGCAGACTATAGATTTTGACAGGATTCCATACAGAATAAGCCATCCCGGCGGCGGAGTTTTTGAATTCAGTGTGCCCATAGAGGTTGATACGGTCAAGGAGGTAAAGAAACTTACCGAAAAACTGGGTATCGGATATGCGGAATTTACATCAGATGCATCTGATATAAAGAATATCAGAGCAGTTCAGGTAATAGATGATTATACAATATTCGGAAATTATCTGGATATAGAAGTGCTTGACAAAATAGTAAAGGTCAAAGGCGAATGGCTCAATCCATCAAATCATACACTTGAAAATGAGGATGAAGTCGAGCCTTCCCAGGTCACAAGCATACTTATGGAATTTATATCCAACCCTGACAGACCTCAGGGAAATATTACTATAAAAAATATACAATTCGGATATTTTGCACCTGAATATACTCTTTCGGAAGAAATACAGACAATGACTGTTGTACCTTGTTGGGAAATAGCACTTGACACGGGAGAGAATTTCTATTATGATGCAAGAAACGGAGAATATCTCAAATAATATAATATCACTTTAAGGAGGATACAAAAATGGCAAAAGGCGGTAGATTTCCCATGGGAGGCATGGGCGGTATGGGCAATATGAGTTGAATGATAAAGCAGGCACAGAAGATGCAGCAGGATATGCTCAAAATGCAGGAAGAAATGGAGCAGACAAGTTATGAAGCATCATCAGGCGGCGGAGCAGTGACAGTAAAAATGTCAGGCAAAAAGGAACTTCAGGAGATTATATTGAAGCCCGAAGTTGTGGATCCTGATGATATCGAAATGCTTCAGGACCTTATTCTTGTTGCAGTGAACGATGCTATGAAAAAGGTGGATGATGAAAATCAGACACAGATGTCAAAACTTACAGGCGGTATGAATATTCCCGGTCTGTTTTAATTTGCCTGATAAATAAAAATGTGATAAGAAGAGGTGCGAAAGAGTTTTTGCATCTCTTTTTTGTTGCAAAGAAACAAAAAAAGTGGTATTATGTGTATAATATTTCTTGATTTTTGGAAAGAAGGATATAAATGAAAAAATACTTATTGCCCCGGGAGGGTATGTTTTATAAAGCAAATCTTCATTGTCATACTACTGTTACTGACGGACACCTGAGCCCTGAAGAGATAAAAGAAGAATATATGAAAAAGGGCTACTCGGTTGTGGCATATACTGATCATAATGTTTTTCTTGATTATCAGTATCTTACTGACAAAAACTTTGTTGCCTTGAACGGCGTGGAATCCAACACCCCCGCACCCGGCGAAAAACTGGGAAAAAAAGACAAAGTCTGTCATTTCTGTGCCATAGCAAAGGACAAGACAAATCTGGTTTTGCCATGCTACCACAGAGAAAAGTACTTGCATGTGGGCAATGCAGAAAGTTACAGAAGTCAGATCAAGTTTGATGAAACACAGCCTGATTACGAAAGATACCATTGCCTTGCCTGTGTCAATGATATGATGCAGAGGTTCAGATCTGCGGGGTTTTTTGTTACATACAATCATCCGGGATGGTCACTGGAAAGATATCCTGACTATATCGGATACCGTCATATGGATGCTATAGAAATGTATAACGGCGCCTGTATCCATTCGGGATATGCAGATTATAATTTCAAAGAATATGATGACTTTCTTATGAAGGGCAGAAGGATTTTTTGTGTAGGAGCAGATGACAATCACAACAGATGTGCCGTTGACAGTGCGGGATGTGATTCCTTTCATGCATTTACATGGATAAAGGCAGAGAGCCTTACATACGAAGGTATAATGGAGGCTTTGGAGAAGGGGAATTTCTATGCTTCTCAGGGACCTGAGATATACGAACTTTATTATGAAGATTCAAAGGTGTATGTAAAAACTTCTCCCTGTGAGAGAATCACAATGTCCACAGATGCCAGAGGAAACCGCAATGTAAGAAATGATGGCAACGGTCTTACAGAAGGGGTATTTGAAGTAAGTGAAGATGATACATACATAAGAATAACCGTTATGGATAAATACGGAAAGACTGCAAGCAGTAATGCTTACTTTTTGGATGAGTTTTAGGTGATTTGTCCGGTTGATGGTTTTTGGATAGAATGCTATCATAAATCCGATACAGTAAAGAAAAGAGTGATTATATGCCAAAGAAACAGTGTTTGTCAGAAATAACAAAAAAGTATTCAATGCTTTCTCCTGTGGAGAAAAAAATTGCAGATTATATTCTCAAAAATCCTCAAAAAGTGTTGAATATGTCGGTGCGAGATATTTCAAAAGAGGCGGATGTGGTTAATTCTGCAGTGATACGGTTTTGTAAATCTGTAGGGTTTGACGGGTTTCCCGAAATGAAAATCGCCCTTGCTATGGAAAATGCAAAAAATGAAGAACTTGATTTCAGTCCTTTTGTATCAGAGGATGACAACGAAGAAGAGGTATTGAAAAAGATTTTTTCTGCCAATGTAAAAGCCCTTATGGACACTCTTGATGGTGTGGATAAAGATGCTTTCAAAAAGGCAGTTTCACTCATAAATACATCAGATAAAATATTTATATACGGTATTGGCACATCTGCTTTTCTTGCAAATGAACTGCAGTACAGACTTATGCTTCTGGGTTATAATGCCCATTCATTTACCGATGTGATTAAAATGTGTACATCCTCTGTTGCCATAAAAAAAGACGACCTTGTGATAGGTATTTCCTATAGCGGGAGAACAACTTTTGTATGTGATTCGGTTATGTGTGCCAAAGAAAACGGCGCAAAAACAATGTGTATTACAAGTTTTGAAGAAAGTCCTCTCTATGATATGTGCCATATAAGACTTGTAACCCGTTCTGATGAGATAAATTATCCTGTAGAGGCATTGAGTGCAAGAATGGCGCAGTTAAGTCTTATTGAGGCAATGACCGCGGCGGTATCGCTTAAGTCATATGAAGATGCCAATGAAAATATGATAAGATGTCATGATGCAGTCAATACTATGAGATATAAAGCAAAAAAGAAGTAAATAGTAATCAAATGTGCACCAAAAGGGTCTGTCCCTTTTGGTGCACATTTGATTATTGATATGTCCCGCCGTTGCGGTTTCTGATTTATTTTTTATGCCGCATATTTATTGTTTTCATAACTTGATGCAAATTTTGCAACTACAACTTTTCTTTTTGGTGTGCAGATGAGCCTGTTTACAAATACTTTGGCGGTATAACCCACAGATATAAGTGATATTCCCGAAAGCAAAAATGTGAATATTTCGGATATCGCAATATCAGTAGTGTCTGAACTTCCTGCCGCACCGAGAATCATAAATACGCCGAGAGCAATAATAACATTAAATACAAAATTGATTTTTTTCATAATTTTTATCTCCTTTTTTGTTAAGTTTTACCTTATGGCTTTATTTTATATGTTTCACTATCCCATAAAAAGGACAATTGAAAGAAAAATTTGCCCAAAATCATTGCATAACACCTCTTTTCTGTGCTATACTTTAAATAATCAGGCTAAAGATTTAAAAAAGGACGGATTTTTTTGATAAAAGAAAAAGTTTTAAAGACTCTTGAATTTGATAAAATACTTAATTTGTTGTCGGAAATGGCGGTAATGGAAACCACGAAGGAAGAAATTTCCCGTCTTATTCCCCTGACAAATATAAAAAAGATAACCGAAACTCTCAACGAAACAGATGAGGCGGCAATGCTTGTTACCAAAAAGGGACATCTTCCCATTATGTGTTCCCGTGATGTAAGAAGCGCCCTCAAACACGCTTCTATGGGCGGTGTTCTTTCTATGGGAGAACTTCTCGGTGTTGCAAAACTGCTGGATACTTCTGTCAGAATCAAAAAGTATCCCGACGATACAAAACTTGAATTTCTTGAAGAACATATTGACTCTCTTTATGATGACAACAAATTGAGGGACAAAATTACATCCTGTATCATAGACGAAGAAACTATGGTAGACGGTGCATCTTCCGAACTTAATGATATCAGGCGGAAGATTCGCGGTTCATCTAACAAAATCAAGGACACTCTGCAGAAATTCACTACAAGCACCACCTACAGAAAGTACCTTCAGGAACAGATTGTCACAATGCGTGACGACAGATATGTTATCCCCGTAAAAGCGGAATACAAAGGGGAAATCCGCGGTATTGTCCACGATGTGTCACAGACCGGCTCTACAGTGTTTATTGAGCCTGACAGTGTGGTGGAATTAAACAACGAGATAAAAAGACTTTCCATAGAAGAAAAAAAGGAAATCGAAAGAATCCTTATGGAACTTTCCTCAGATGTTTCTCTTGTATCGAAACTTCTTGAGATGACCTACGAAACAGTTATTCTTCTTGATATGATATTTGCAAGGGCAAATTTTGCACACAGATACGATTGCTTCAAGCCCCTTATAAATCAGGACGGGCACATTGACCTGATCAAGGCAAGACATCCTCTCCTTGACAGACAGAAAGCAGTCCCCATAGATGTGCATCTGGGAGATGAATATGATACTCTCATCATCACGGGCCCGAATACCGGCGGAAAAACCGTTGCACTAAAGACAGTGGGACTTCTTACCCTTATGGCACAGACGGGATTATTTATTCCCGCAAAAGAAGGTTCAAAAATAAGCGTGTTTGAAAATGTATTTGCAGATATCGGTGACGAACAGAGTATCGAGCAGAGTTTGTCCACATTTTCTGCCCATATGGTAAATATTGTGGACATACTTGACAAGGTGGACGGCTCATCCTTGTGCCTTTTTGATGAACTTGGTGCAGGTACTGATCCTGTTGAGGGTGCGGCGCTTGCCATAAGTATACTTGAATTTGTCCGTACAATGGGGGCAAAGTGTATGGCTACCACTCATTATTCAGAACTCAAACTCTATGCCCTTTCCACTGACGGAGTGGAAAACGGCTCCTGTGAATTTGATATAAAGACGCTTATGCCTACCTACAAACTTCTCATAGGTATTCCGGGCAAGAGTAATGCATTTGCCATTTCAAAAAGACTTGGTCTTTCTGACCACATAATAAATAGTGCAAAAAATCATATAAATACAGAAAACATCAAGTTTGAAGACATCCTCTCCGACCTTGAAAAAAACAGACAGAAGGCAGAGGAAGAAAAGAAGAGAGCCGAAGCATACAAAAAAGAAGCGGACAGACTCCGCCGTGAAATGCAGGAAAAGAACAAGGCTCTCAGTGAAAAAACAGAAAAAATCGTAGAAAAAGCCCGTAAAGAAGCCAAGGACATTATAGACAAGGCGAAGGACGAGGCAGATGAAGCACTGAGTGAAATCAGAAAAGCACAAAAAATGAAGGACGAAAGAGAGGCAAACCGTGCCGCAGAAAGGGCAAGGCAGGATCTTCTTAAAAAATCCAAAGAACAGGCTTCGGGAATCGGGAACAGTGTCTTTGAAAAAAAGACATCCTCAAAACCGCCAAAGACTCTGAAAGCGGGAGATACAGTTCAGATTGTAAACTTAAATCAGACCGGGACAGTTATAAACCCTCCCGATTCAAAAGGTGATGTACAGATACGGGTAGGTATTATGAAGATAAAGGCGCACATATCAAACCTTAAACTCATAAAGCCACCTGAAGAGAAAAAGCCTGAAAGAAAAGTGTATTCAGAAAGACTCAACAAAACTATGTCCGCCTGTACAGAAGTGGATATCAGAGGACAGAATGTGGAAGATGCCATATATATACTTGATAAGTTTATAGACGACGCTATGCTATGTTCACTTCATCAGATTCGTATTATTCACGGCAAAGGAACGGGAGTCTTAAGAAACGGTATACATCAGTACCTCAAAAAACATCCCGGTATCCGCACATATCACCTTGCTGCATTCGGCGAGGGAGATTCTGGTGTTACCATTGCCGAACTGAAATGATAAAGGAGGATTTTTATGCCAAAGGAATCAAATCAGAAACTCAAGATGCTTTATCTTTTGAAAATCCTTTCAGAAAACACAGACGAAACCCATCATCTTGGTATGAATGAGATTATAGACAAACTTGCCTTAAACGGTATCAAAGCAGAACGAAAGGCAATCTACTCAGATATAGAAGAACTTAAGTTCTTCGGTGTGGACATTATCTGTGAAAAAAACAAAACCTTCGGTTACTATATAGGAAGCCGTGATTTTGAACTGCCTGAACTTAAACTTCTTGTTGATAGTGTGCAGTGTTCCAAATTCATCACAGAAAAAAAGAGTATGGAACTTATTCACAAACTTGAATCTCTTACCTCCAGACACAATGCCAACAAACTGCAAAGACAGGTGTATATTGCAGACAGAGTGAAGAATATCAGTGAAATCATATACTACAATGTGGACAGTCTTCACGAGGCGATTTACAACGGGTTCAAAATTGCCTTCAAGTATTATGAATATTCTCCCGACAAAGAAAGGGTATTGAGAAACAACGGCGAGGATTATGTGGTGTCACCTTATTCACTTACATATTCCGATGACAATTACTATCTTATCTGTCATTATCCTAAGCACGAAGGCGGGCTTTCCCACTTCAGAGTAGACAAGATGGCAGATATAAGGATACTCAATGACAAGTGTGACGACATCCGCTCTGTTACAGATGAAGATTTCAATCTGGGCGAATATTCCAAAAAAATATTTTCAATGTATGCAGGTAAACTTCAGACGGTGCAGATACTCTGCCACAATTCTGTGATAAATCCTGTTATTGACCGTTTTGGCGAAGGTGTAATGGTAAGAAAAGAGGGTGAAGAACACTTCATCGTCACTGCAAAGATATTTGCATCACCTACATTTTTTGCCTGGGTATTTACATTCGGAGAAAAGATGAAAATAATATCTCCAACCGATACAGTAGACAAATTCAAAGAAATGGTAAAAGGAGTGTACAACAATTATGAAAAAAACTTATAAGGCACTTGTATTTGACTTTGACGGCACTCTTGCCGATACCATAACAACAATAACCTATTATTGCAACGACGCTCTTCGGAAATTCGGATTTCCCGAGATAGACAAAGAAAGATACAAATACCTTGTAGGTAACGGGTACAAAAATCTTGTGACGGGTATGCTCAATGAATTCGATGCTTACACTGATGAACTTTTTGAGAAGATTGGACAGTACTATTATGACAAATACGAGGAGGATCCCCTTTATCTTACAGGTCTTTATGACGGCATAGAAGAACTTATCGGATATCTTAAAGAAAACGGATACAGGATTGCAGTTCTTTCAAACAAGCCCGTAGGTGCTGTAGTTGGCGGACTGAATGCGTTTTTCCCCGAGGGAACATTTGATATTATAAGGGGAGATGACGGAACGATTGATCTTAAACCCGCTCCCGGCGGACTGAACAAAGTAATTGATGATCTCGGATTTACAAAAGAAGAAATCATCTATGTGGGCGACACTTCCACAGATATGAAAACGGGAAAAGCCGCCGATGTATTCACCGTTGGATGCGAATGGGGATTCCGTACATATGACGAACTTAAGGATAACGGCGCAGATTTCATAGCAAAAACACCGTCGGATATTATAGATTTTTTAAAAACCAACTAAAAATAAAAAGGAAAAATATATCTTTTGTTGAATAAATAACTTGATAAATTTCAAATCAGAGTGTATAATCTTAACAGAGAGGATTGATGATAAATGAAACCAAAGTACAAAAGAGTTCTTTTGAAATTAAGCGGAGAGGCACTTGCAGGTCCTAAAGGCTTCGGTCTTGATACGGAAACCATATCAGAAATTTCCAAAACTATCAAGGAATGTGTAGATATGGGTGTGGAAATCTGTATCGTAGTGGGCGGCGGCAATTTCTGGAGAGGCAGAACAGGAGAATCTATGGACAGAACAAGAGCAGACCATATGGGTATGCTTGCAACTGTTATCAACTCTCTTGCTATGCAGGATGCTCTGGAAAATGTGGGTATTCCTACAAGAGTGCAGACTGCTATAGAAATGAAACAGATTGCAGAACCGTACATAAGAGGTAAGGCAGAAAGACATCTGGAAAAAGGCAGAGTGGTAATATTCGGTTGCGGAACGGGAAATCCGTTTTTCTCCACAGATACTGCAGCAGCATTAAGAGCAGTGGAAACAGGTTGCGAAGTAATCCTTCTTGCAAAGAAGGTAGACGCTGTATACGACAGTGATCCTAACATCAACCCGAGTGCAAAGAAATATGACAAACTCAAATTTATCGATGTGCTTAATCAGGGCCTTGGTGTAATGGATTCCACAGCATCCACACTTTGTATGGACAACAATATTCCTATCAGAGTATTTGGTCTTGATAATCCTGACAATATCAAGAAAGTGCTTCTTGGCGAAGAAATCGGCACATTGGTATATTAATATAATATAAAGGAGATATAATTATGGCTACAAATTTAGAACAGTTTGAAACCAGAATGGGAAAAGCAATACAGAATCTTGAAAGTGAATATAATTCTATCAGAGCAGGCAGAGCAAATGCGGCAGTTCTTGACAAAATCACTGTAGAATACTATGGTGTGGCATCACCTCTTGCAACAATCGCAAGTGTAAGTGTACCTGATGCAAGAACACTTCTTATCCAGCCCTGGGATGCTTCTATTCTTTCAGAAATAGAGAAATCTATCCAGAAATCAGAACTTGGTATCAATCCAACCAATGACGGTAAGGCAGTAAGACTCAACTTCCCGCCTCTTACAGAAGAAAGAAGAAAGGAAATCGTAAAAGATGTTTCCAAAAAGGCAGAAGCAGCAAGAGTTGCAGTGAGAAATATCCGTCGTGATGCTATGGATTATTTCAAAAATCAGAAGAAGGCAAATGAAATTACAGAAGATGATCTGAAGGCAGCAGAAAAGGATACACAGACACTTACAGATAAGTATATCAAGATGATAGACGATGTATGTAGTAAGAAGGAAAAAGAAATCCTTTCCGTGTGAGGAATGTAAAAAAAGTCCATACCGTAAAAAAGGCAAGGACAGTATATAAGTGTATCATAAAAGATAAATAAAATAATAAAAATATTAAGGTGGAAAACATTGCCATAAAGCGCAATGTTTTCTTCTTTTTTTGTGCCTTTTTTACTACGAACAAGCCTCACCTCTCGGCGTATCACATACGCCTTCGGGAGGACCTCACTCCGTTCGGTTTCGTGTTGTCCGTTCTGAACATTTTTTCCTATTCCTCAGAAATTCGCGATGCACAAGCACAGCGTCGGTTCAGTTTGTCCAATCCAAGGCGTTTTTTCTCCCTCTTACAGTTCTTCCAAATGAACTAAACTGCAGACATAAAAGTCTTCCCTGCTAAAATTATTAATCGTGAAATTTTGTGTTGCTAAAAAATGTTTTTTGGTGTATAATAAATCTGCGCACAACAATTATATATCGAATACAAACGACAATTCAGGTGCATTGTAAAAAATGTACGTACTCTTACAACGGAATTGTCTTATTTGTATTCTTTTGTTGTGCGCAAAAAGAGTCGTATGTTTTTAGCGTCGGTTCTTCCGGCGCTTTTTTTAATGGAGGGGTTAACTATGTATACACTCGGCGAAGATATGGTTTACTATATTTATTCCAGACAAAAAAAGACGATTGAACTGGACAAATGGCGGGATCGGGAATATGCCAAATATTATACTCGTCTGAATGAATGTATAGAAAATCTGAGAAAAGAACTTACTCCCCCGCAGGAGGAACTTATGGAGAATCTCCTTTCTGCAATGCGCACATTCAACGATTACAATGAGTTCAGAAGATTCGGCAACGGTATGAGATGTATGCATGATTTCAGTGAAAATCTTAAAGATAACTATTAATAATTTCAAAAAACTTGTCAGAATGGGACTGTTCCAAAAATGACAAGTTTTATTTTTGCCGTATAACAAAATATGAATGCCGTTATTTTTACATCTCTATCTTGCAGTTCTTTATATTTTATTGTATAATATATTTAATAATGTGCATTTTTTGTTTTGTGCATCAGATAAAGTTACAACTCACAGAATCTTTTTGGAGGACGGATATGTTTAATATTTTTAAAAAGAAACATCTTTCACAGAAACTCGATATGTCAAATATTCCAAACCACGTTGCGGTTATTATGGACGGCAACGGCAGATGGGCAAAAAAGAGAGGACTTCCCAGAAGTGCAGGGCATGTTGTGGGAGCGAAAAATCTCGAAAAAATCATTCAGTATGCAGGAGATATCGGTATAAAGAATATCACTCTTTACTGTTTCTCTACCGAAAACTGGAAAAGGCCAAAAGACGAAGTAAATGCTCTTATGAATCTTTTTGTCCAGTATATGCACGATTATGATAAACTTATGGGTGACAAAAAGGCGAGAGTAAGATTCTTAGGCACAAGAGAGGGCATTGATCCTGAAATATGCGCTTTGATGGAAGAAGTAGAAAAGAAATCAGAATTAAATGATGAACTTAATGTAAACCTTTGTTTGAATTACGGCGGAAGAGAAGAACTTGTAAACGCTGTGAAACTTATTGCAGAAGATGTGGCATCGGGAAAAATAAACCCGGATGATATTACAGAAAAGGATATCAACGACCGACTCTACACTTCATTTGCTCCCGATCCTGATCTTATCATAAGACCAAGCGGAGAACTTCGTCTTTCAAATTTCCTTCTCTGGCAGTGCGCTTACAGTGAATTCTGGTTTTCTGATATTCTCTGGCCTGACTTTGTGCCAAAGAGAATGGAAAAGGCTATTATAGATTTTCAACAGAGAAACAGAAGATTTGGGGGAGTTTGATATGAAAACCCGTATTATATCAGGAATTATTATGGTTATAATTGCCATTACCATATTGTCACTGGGCAAACTTACACTTGGCATTTCTATGGCGGTTATTTCAATGATTGCAGTGTATGAAGGCTCAAAAGCAATCGGAGTTTTTAAAAATGACAAAATGCTTTTTGCGCTAAACTTACTGTTTTCGCTGAGTGTAAATCTTATATATATTCTGAACACACTGAAAGTGTGCAATCTTAACTTTGAAGAAACACTTATGCCTGTATCAGTATTGTTTATCATAGTATGCCTTGTATACGGTGTGACTAATTACGGAAAGACTGATTTTTCTGTGATTACGGAAAATATCTTTTTTATCTTCTACATCGTGGTGTTCTTTTCATATATTGTGCTTATCCGTGCATCAAGAGGCGGAGAGGTACTTATATGGCTTGTACTCCTTTCTCCCTGGGCTACGGATACACTTGCATATTTTAGCGGAGTATTTTTTGGTAATCGCAAACTTATAGAAAAAGTCAGTCCAAAAAAGACAATAGAAGGAAGTATCGGCGGCACTGTGGGATGTGTGGCGGTTGCGTATATCTATGGAGTTATTGTGTCAAAATTGGGATATTTTCCTAAATTTTCAAATCTTCTTATATTCGCCGCGGTATCATCCGTAGTTTCACAGTTTGGCGATCTTGCCGCATCCTGTATCAAAAGGGAACACGGTGTGAAGGATTATGGTTCACTGATTCCGGGACATGGCGGAATACTGGACAGATTTGATTCTGTTCTTTTTGTAGCGCCGCTTATGTACTACTTTATGCAGTATCTTCCAATACTTTAGACAAAAGGCAAGTGATAATATATGAAAAAAATATCTATATTAGGTTCTACCGGTTCTATCGGTACACAGGCTCTTGATGTGATAGGAGATGTTACCTCAAAGGCAGAGGTAGTGTGTCTTACTGCAAACAGGAATACAAAACTTCTTGAAGAACAGATAAGAAAGTACAGACCGAAGTTTGCTGCAATCGGTGACGAAAGTCTGTATTCCGATCTGAAAACAAGATGTGCCGACCTTGATGTGAAACTTTCTGCAGGTTCGGAGGGTATAATTGAAGCGGCAACATTTCCCGAAGCAGATATGGTACTCAATTCACTTGTGGGTATTTCAGGGCTTGTGCCTACCATTTCTGCAATCTGTGAAAAAAAGCAGATTGCCCTTGCAAACAAAGAAACTCTTGTTACGGGAGGAGAAGTGGTTACACAACTGGCAAGGGAAATGGGAGTAAGTATTCTTCCCGTTGACAGTGAACACAGTGCAATATTTCAGTGTTTAAACGGGGAAAATCGGGATAAAATAAAGAATATATGGCTGACTGCATCAGGGGGACCTTTCAGAGATAAGACAAAAGAATTTCTGGAAGATGTCACCAAGGAGCAGGCGCTTAAGTATTCTAATTGGGATATGGGAGCAAAGATTACCATAGACAGTTCTACCCTGATGAATAAGGGGCTTGAGGTTATTGAAGCCAAGTGGCTTTTTGATGTGGATTGCGACAGAATCATTCCTGTAGTCCATCCGGAAAGTGTTATTCATTCTATGGTTGAGTTTGAAGATAATTCCATTATAGCACAACTTGGTTCTCCCGATATGAGATTGCCTATAAGTTATGCAATTAACTATCCTGAAAGAAAGTATTCTGTGTCAAAACCCCTTAATCTCTTTGAGGTAAATGCACTTCATTTTGAAAAGCCTGATTATGATACATTTCCATGTCTCAGACTTGCTTTCGACGCCATAAAGGCAGGCGGTCTTATGTGTGCCGTTCTCAACGGTGCAAATGAGGCTTGTGTGGAACTGTTTCTGAAAGACAAAATCAGATATACCCGTATAAGTGAATTTATTAGCAGAACTATGGAAGATTTTGACAATGATTCCATGGTTACTGTGGAGGGAATCCTCAATGCCGACAGGTATGCGAGAGAAAAGGTATATTCACTTTCAAATAAATAATATGAAAGGTAATATGAAATGCTTACATTGATTGCATCAATAGTTGTATTTTGCTTATTAATATTTATTCACGAATTTGGTCATTTCATTGCCGCAAAGTCGGTGGGAGTTACCGTTCACGAGTTTGCTATCGGTATGGGGCCGAAACTTTTTGGCTTTAAGGGAAAAGAAACTGCATATTCCGTAAGACTTCTTCCCATAGGCGGATATGTGAAACTTGAGGGAGAGGACGAAGAAAGCAATTCTCCCGGTGCACTGTGCAACAAATCACCCTTAAAGAGATTTCTTGTGCTTTTTGCAGGCGGTTTTATGAATCTTTTGCTTGGATTTATAATATTCGTGTTTCTTATGTCCAATGCGGTTATCCCTACATCTGAAATATCCTATATATATGAAGGAAGCGGACTGGATAAGGCGGGGATTGTGCCGGGTGACAAAATCATCCGTATGGAGGGTGAAAACTATTCTTCAAAGATAGGTTCATATAACGATATCACATATTTTGAGTACAAAAACAAATACGGCAAAGAAGTGAATATCACATTTGAAACAAAAGGCGGCACTGTGACAAAAACAATTCAGAAAACTGAAGAAATAAATGAAAATGGTGAAAAAACCGGCAGATTTATATATGGTTTCAGGCCGCAGATTGCACAAAAGACCGTTGGCACGGTTGTCAGAGCCGCTATAGATGAATTCTCTTTTATGACCAAACTTATTGTGGTGAGTTTTGTGGATTTGTTTACGGGAGATATACCTGCAGAATCCGTTTCAGGACCGGTGGGAATCGTCAAAGAGATTGGAAATGCGGCGCAATCGGGACTTATGAGTCTTATGTCCCTTATGGCAATGCTTTCGGTAAACTTAGGCATTATGAATCTTCTTCCACTGCCTGCACTTGACGGCGGAAGGATATTCTTTGTTGTCATTGAGATGATTTTCAGAAAACCCGTGCCTCAGGATAAGGAAGCCTGGGTGCATTTTGTAGGATTTGCCCTTCTCATGCTTCTTATGATAATAATCACCTTCAATGATATACGGAGATTGATAGGGTTGTAATAAATGTAAATAGTTTTTCATAAAGATGTACCAAAGGCGGTACATCTTTTTTAATTTTTTCAAAAAAGGGTCCGTCCCTGAATTGATTAAATTTGACAAAAAGGGGTCCGTCCCTGAATTGTAAAAACGACGGAGGATGAATGTTGAATCTTTATAATTTTGATTATGCCAAACTTACATTGTGTCTGAAAAATCTCACTGCACAATATCCTTTTTTAAAAATGTTTTCCGTAGGTAAATCTGTTATGCAAAGAGATATATGGTGCATAAAAGTGGGAAAAGGAAACAAAAAAATCCTTGTAATTGCCGCGCATCACGGTCTTGAGTGGATAACAAGTGCACTTGCGGTGGGTTTTGTGAGGGATTTTTCTTATTGCCTGAGAAACAATATGGTTTTTGAAGATGAGATGGCATATGACATTTATTCCCGTGGGGAGTACTACATCATTCCCATGCTCAACCCCGACGGCGTGGACATTGTGATAAATTCCATTGATAAAAGCCATCCTTTTTTTGAGTCGGTGAATTCCATTGCACCCCCTGACAGAATCCCTTATCTGTGGCAGGCCAATATACGGGGAGTGGATCTTAATCACAACTACGACTGCAGATTTCAGGAGGGTGTGATTCTTGCACAAAAAGAAGGGATAACCGCACCTCATTATACAAGATTTTCCGGAAATCACCCTTTCAGTGAGCCTGAAACACTTTCAATAAAGAATCTGTGCGAAAAAACAGTGTTTCATTCATCCCTTGCCTTCCACACTCAGGGAGAAGTTATATATCCCGGGAATTGGATGGATAAAAAATACATCAGTGTTTCAAAAGCACTTTCTGATGTATCCGGCTATGAATTAAGTGTTGCTCAGGGAGTTGCGGATTGCTCAGGATTTAAGGACTGGATGATGGATAAACTGAATATTCCCTCGTTTACAATAGAGTTTGGTATGGGAAAAAATCCTCTTCCCTTTTCACAGTTTGAAAAAATGAAAAAACCGTGTTATAATGTGATGAAAGAAATTTCAAAACATTAAATATGGAGTTGCATTATGAAAAAGATTGCCCCGATATTTGCCATAATACTTATAATCTCACTTTCTGTGGGAGGATATATGTATTTCGGCAACAGACCGGATGTGAAAAAAACTACATTCTTTGCTTTTGACACTGTTATAAACCTTACTCTGTCATCAAAAGATGCACAAACTATCCTGGATGAATGTGAAAAAGAAATTTACAGACTTGACGGCATTTTTAATGTTCATTCTCCTGAAAGTGAGATATATATGCTCAATGAGAGCGGGGCGGAATCCCCTGTTGAGGTGTCAGAAGAACTTTACGGTGTGATTGAGAGAAGTATAGGGTATTCTGCAGACACCCGGGGTGCTTTTGATATTACAATCAAGCCCCTTGTGGATTTGTGGGATATAAAAAACAAAAAAACCACCCCTCCGGAGGATTTTCGTATAAAGGAAACCGTCAAAAAAGTTTCCTATAATAATATTGTATTGTATCCGGAATCAAAAATCGGATTTTCCCATCCCTCCACAAAACTCGATCTTGGCGGTGTAGCCAAAGGCTATGGTGCAGACAGATTGTGTGAGATAATAAAGGGACATTCTTTCGAATGGGCACTTCTTGACCTTGGCGGGAATATCTATTGTATGGGAGATAGGGAGTTCAATATAGGTATACAGCACCCCGACAGAGAACGGGGAGAATATTTCCGTACAGTCAAAGCGAAAAATAAGTCTGTAGTAACCGGTGGAGGATATGAGAGGGGTTATGAAGCAAACGGCAGATATTATCATCATATTATAAGTCCTTTTGACGGATATCCTGCTGATTCAGGATTGAAAAGTGTTACCGTGACAGGAGATTCAAGTGAGATGTGCGATGCATATTCAACGGCGGTTTTTGTATACGGAAAGAATCTTGCAAAAAAACTTTGTGAAAAAGAAAAAAGCATTTCCTTTATAATAATGGATAATAATGGAAATGTGGAAGAAATAAAATAATTTTCGGGTGCTTTCGGAATCTATATATTGTATATATTGATTTCGGAGGCACTTTTTATTTGTGAAAATTACTAAAAAAATATGTATAAGTTTATGCATAATAACAAAAACAAAATTATTTAAAAAAACACTTGAAAAATAGACTTTTATCGTATATAATGAATATGTATCTTTATGTGGTGTGGGGAAACTGTACCCAAAAGTGCGGATTTCCGTACATCACCGCTTAAAAACATTTTATTATACTGCTTTTTAAAGAAGTGGAAGGAGATGGAGAAAGGTTATGAAAAAATTCCTTACAAGAGTACTCGCTCTTGCACTCGTTTCTCTTATGTTCGCTATGCCATGTATGGCAGCAAGTTACACAAGCGTAACATATGAGGGCGACACAATCACAGTATCACTTGATGGTTACAGCCAGGGTGATGAAAGTACAGTTATCATTGTTAAAAGCGGCGTAAATCTCGCTAATGTTGCTGACGGCGAAATTGTAAACATTGACCAGAAGCCTGTATTGAATGCTGACGGTACAGTTTCGTTTGATCTTCCTGTTGACGAAAGAGCACAGGAAATCGGTGTTACTGCTGTAGACATTTATGTCGGCGGTACTTCACTTGATGAAGCCGTTAAGTATTCTGAAACAATCACACTTAATCAGCAGTCTGTTATTTCATACACATATGAAGCATCTTACAAGACAAGCACAACAGGTGAATTTGAATCTGTTGCAGATGCTAAAGCAGACATCCAGGTGTTGAGAACAAAATCTGTTGACGGTGTTGCAGACGAAACAAAAGACGATGTTACATCATCTTGTGAACTCAGAGACGCAGGCAACGGTGTTATCGAAGTATACTATGCAGGTAATAAGGTAGATGATATCACTTATACAATCGTAAGTTTCACATATACATATGAAGCATACTTTGTAAACAACACATCAAACTTCATTTCTGATATGGATGCAAAGACAAGCGTAAAAGTTATCAGAAAAGAATATAAGAACGGTGAATACACAGGCGCGGCTAATGATAAGGATGTAACAAGCCGTGCAACAATCACTGCTGCAAACGGAGTAGCAACGGCAGAAATCTTTGAATACGGTTTCAAACAGACACTTAACTACTCACTTGTAACACTTGGTATCTCCGGTGTTGTTAACAGTCCTGAACTTGAAACTGTTATCGAAAATGCACTTGTTTACCTCTATGAAGGTGAGACACTCAAGGGTGCGACACTTACTAAGGAAGACGGCTCATATTCATTCAATATCGGACAGGGTAAATATACAATCGTTGTTTCTGCATCATTTGTAGATACATTCGACTTCTCTGTATATCAGCTCGCTCCAATCGTAGAAGAAGTAGAAATCACTGCTGATGGCTTCGCTACAAAGAACTTTGAAGTTATGTTCCCTGTTTACGGTGATGTAAATCTCGACGGTAAAGTTAACATCGAAGATATGTACGAAGTAAGAGCATCTTACACAGAATAATTAAACATATTAATACTTTAAGAGGTTTCGTATCCGAAGCCTCTTAAAGTGACTTTATAAGGAGGAAGGATTATGAAATCATTTAACAAACTTCTTAGCCTTGTGCTTACACTTACAATGATGGTTTCCCTTGTGGCTGTACCAAGTGCATATGCTGCAATCAAATACTCTGTAGGTGATACATCTGATTATGAAGTTGCAGTTTCTTTTGTAGATGCAAGCGGTACTTCAGAAGTGACAGAAGCAGAAGCAGGGGCTACAGTTTATTTAAGACTTGACCTTAAGAAAATTTCCACACTCAACTCGGGTGCGGTAACTGTTACTCTTGATGGTGCTACATTTGCGGAACAGACAGATAAACTCACAGGCGGCATTTTCAAGAATGAAACTATGACATCAAGTTTTGCTGCAGGAACAAAAGAAGCAATTTACGGTCTTGCTACAGATGTAGGAAACCTTACAAGCACAAATAAAAAAGTTAAATACCATTCATTTGCAGAGCCTACAGATATGTACCTTGCACTTTACAAGGTAACTGTAGACCAGAATGCAACTGAAGTTAAAGCAACCGTATCTCAGAATCTTAAACTCGGTGATGCTAACGGTGCAACCGGTAATATCGCTGCTACAGCAGAAGGTATCATTCTTACAAATGATACACTTGCAATCGGTGCAGGCGGCGGTGCTCCAAGCGACCCTGTAACAACATATAAGTATGTTGCTCAGTGGGAAGACGGCAACAATGTATTCCCTGCAGGTACAACAGATGAAGTAATCAAAGAATCTGTATGGGTATATATGGAAACATATCTTGACGGCGTGTTTGACAAGAGAGAATTGTTGGCTACAGGTTATAAGGTGGAGCTTGACAATGGTAATGTAGATGTTACTATTGATAACGAACCTGATGCTGATATCACTTGTGACCTTACATATACAATCACTGCTCCGGATCCTGTAATTACATATGATTATGATGTAGAATGGATCGGTGCGAATTCATTTGAATTCGGTACATCTGATGCATATATCAAATCAATGGTTAAAGTTATAAAGTACACATTCACAGATGGTATAAAGACAAATACAGAAACTCTTACTACAGGATTTACCGTAGAACTTGACAACGGTATTGCAGTAGTACGTGTAGATGGTAAAATATTTAACCTTCCATATACAAAAAATGACAAGGTTGTATATAAGAATGCGAAACTTAACGCTGATACAGAATATGAATACACATTTACTACAGGCGATATTGAAGAATCAGTATCAGTTACTGTAGAAAAATGGGTTAACGATGCACTTGATTCAACTATCACTTTAGTGCCGGGCGATGATTATGAACTTACAATAATCTTTGACGAAAACTACAATGACGGCAGAATCGATGTAACACTTATCGGGGATTATATAAATGTTGTTGCACCGCAGAGTGTAATCTTCGAAAGAATCAATCCTACAATCACATACAGTGATGCATCTGCAGCACTTACACAGAGAGAATTCCACGAAAGTGCAACAGAAGCAGATATTGAAACAGCAGTTTCAGCAAAGG
>JAZSJF010000395.1:0-3322 GCA_045534195.1 Clostridia bacterium
TCCTTTTTGTGTTTTGTTTCGGTGTTTATAATAGACAGAGCCTATCCCGTCATTCGTCATCCTTCTTCGGCTCACACTTCTACAGTGAATGAACTTGTTTGTGTAGCCGTAAGGCTCGCACTGATTCTAATGCCTTTTAACTGTTTTCCTGAATTCGGCGGTGTATCGGTTGTAAATATCCTTTCTCTTATATTGTGTCTGTCATTTTCCTACAAAACGGACATCGGCAAGAGCGCTGCAATAGGCGTGATTCTTGGCGCAATCAATGGAATCAGTGAAGGAAATATGGCTATGATGATGGGGATATATGCATTTTCTTCTATGTGTGCCGGTGTATTCAATCATATAGGAAAAACCGCAGTTGCTCTCGGCTTCATACTCAGTTCAAGTTTTGTATCTGTATTTGTGGGAGGCAGTGTTGATTTTCTTATTGATATATATGAGATAGTTGCAGCCACATTGATTTTTATGATAACGCCGGGAAAAATCCTTGACTATTTTGAGATACTCAGTAGCACTTCTGATATCCATTCAGGCTTGACATACACAAAATTTGAAAGTATCGTAACACAAAAAGTTTCTGCCCTTTCATCTGCTCTTGTACATCTTTCAAAAAAGTTTATTTCCTTCAATCGCAATTTCAGTCTGTATACAAAAAAGGAAATAATAACTCTCTTTGATGAATGCAGTGAAAGAGTATGTGCAAACTGCGGTATGAAATATAATTGCTGGCAGAATTCATACAAACGAACCTACGGAAATATGTTTGATATGATGGAAATCTGTGAAAGTCAGGGAGAGATTACAAATAATACTCTTCCTTATGAATTTAAAAAGAATTGCGTAAAAACAGAAGAATTTATGCATGAGTTCAATAATATGTATAAGAACTACAAATCAGAAAAATTATGGAGGATGAAAATTATGGAAAGCAAAAACATTGCAGTTACTCACCTTGACTGTGTGGCAGAAGTAGTAAATAATATACGGGATGAAATCAATGTAAATGTGGATACAGAAGCAGAGGAAGAGATATATTCCGCACTTATGAAAAAAGGATTTTCTCCCGCTTATGTATGGGTTCTTGTGAAAAATGAGGAAAGATTTGAAATAGATATTTCACTAAATGAATACAAAAAAGATGATGAGAAAAAAATTTGCCAGTTTGTGAGCGATATTATAAAAAAGCCTATGAGAGTGGCAGGAGTAAATGAAGACAGCAGAAGCAAGGTGATAACCCTTCTTCCAAGAGAAAACTATTCTGTGACCGTAGGTGTGTGTCAGGCAATAAAAGACGGAGAAAATACCTGCGGTGATACCTATGCATCTGTTTGTATGACTGATGGCGGACATTTCGTGGCAATATGTGACGGTATGGGATCGGGAGATGATGCTCATAATGAAAGCGTTGCGGTAATTGAACTTCTCAAGCATCTTGTAGAAGCGGGATTTACTCTTGATTCGGCATTGAATCTCATCAATTCATCCCTTATATTAAGAAACAGACAGGAGATGTTTTCTACTCTGGATGTGTGCATATTCGATCTGAAAAAAGGGACAGCCTCTTTCAAAAAAGCCGGTGGTGCACAGAGTATAGTATATTCTGACGGTGTGACAGAAACCATCCGCACGGAAACCCTTCCTGTAGGGATAAAGATTTCTGACGGGGTAGGGGTATTTTCCCGTTCCGTAAAGGCAGGCGGTATAGTAGTGATGATGTCTGACGGAGTTGCGGATGTGGATGATGACACTCTATGGATTGCAGATATATGCAAAGAAAGAAACCGCAATAATCCCCAGACTATAGCCAAGGTTATAATGGATACAGCGATAAGTAAACTAAATGGCGAGTGCAGAGATGATATGACTGTAATTGTGTGTAAAATAAATTCCAATGTATAAAATTTCTTGATATGGAAATAACTGTATTATAAATGCAGTAGAAAGGACAGGTGCCTATGCCGGAGAAATTCCGTGCAAATGACAGGGAAAGAGGCGGATTCCGTTTCTGGAGGAAATCCCCTCTTCAGAATAAACACAGGAGAAGTGAGCATAATCCGGCGAAGGATATAATATCACAGGCAAACGATGTTGTTAATAAGTGTATTATGCAAAACGAAACAGAGACATATTCAAGTGTCGTACCGCGCCGCAAAAAGATTCAGGCGGCGTTATTTTTGACTACATCTGCCCTGGTATTAGCAGTATTGGTATATTATCTGATACATTGAGCATATGCTACCCCCAAAAAGCAAAAAGGAAGATTGTATAATGCAATCTTCTTTTTTGTTGACAATTAATCATAATAGAGTTATATTTTAAGTAGAAATAATATGGGGATGATAGTGTTGAATAATAAACTTTTGTTTGTGTATAATCCATATTCAGGGAAATCAAAAATCAAAAATAAACTTGGCAGTATTATCGAAAAACTGGCTAATGACAACTGGGAAATAAGAGTGCATCCTACAAAGGGTGTTGGTGATGCTGCAAATGTGATAGCATCAGAAGGGAAGAGATATGATTACATCGTGGTTGGCGGCGGAGATGGGACAATGAATGAAGCGGCAACGGGAATGATGTCTGTACCTGAAGATAAAAGATGTCCTATAGGATATATCCCCACCGGAACAACAAACGATTTTGCATCAAGTATGGGAATACCAAAAACGATAGACAGAGCAAGTGATCTTACTATAAAGGGAACACCGAGAGCCTGCGATATAGGAGCATTCAACGAAAAGTATTTTTTGTATGTAGCGGCATTTGGTGCGTTTACCGAAGTCACATATGAAACAAGTCAAAAAACAAAGAATATGCTTGGATATGCAGCATATCTTATGGAAGGAGTAAAGTCACTGCCATCCATCAAGAGCCATCATCTGAGAATAACATATAACGGTGATAAGGTAGTTGAAGGTGATTATGTTCTTGGCATAATATCTAATTCAACATCGGTAGCGGGTATGAAATACTCAAAAAAACTCAATGTATCAATGAATGACGGAGAGTTTGAGTGTATATTGATAAAGAATCCCCCAAATCCAATAGAATTCCAATTGACGCTTGGAGATCTTATTATGCAGAATATGGATTCTCCGAGGATAGATTATTTCAAATTCTTCAAAGCAGAAATGGAATCGGAAGAAAGTGTTAAGTGGACACTTGACGGAGAATTTGGCGGAGAGCATACAAGAGTGGAAATAGAGAATATAAAGAGCGCCATTAATGTGGTTTGTTGAAAAATAAAAGGGCGTGTCTCAATAAGTGATTTTTCACTAAATTGAGGCAACGCCCTCTTTTTCTGCCTAAAATGTGGATA